>CANFJC010000297.1 GCA_947447245.1 Comamonadaceae bacterium | reverse complement strand
CCTGCAATGCATGGAAGATTTTTATGGGATAGTTTTCTCTTCCAATAAGGGGTCGCAGAACATGTTCAAAAAAATTCTTCACCAACTTCTAATTCTGAGCTGTCTGGCTTTGATGGCACCTTGGGCCATTGCGCAGGCTTGGCCATCAAAACCCATACGCATTGTTTTGCAATTTCCCCCAGGGGGCTCTACAGATGCGGTGGCCCGAATTTTGGCGCAGTCCATGACCGCTTCTTTGGGTCAACCAGTCTTGGTTGAAAACCGACCTGGCGCAGACGGCGCCATTGCAGGCGAGTTTGTGGCCAGGGCAGAACCCGATGGCTATACATTTTTCTTGGCTTCCAACACGCCCATGATGCAAGTGCCCTTGCTCAAAAAGAACCCACCCTACGACGCTGTGAAAAGCTTCACGCCGGTTTCGCTGGTGGGCCGCTACATTTATGTGTTGGTCACCAGCCCTGCCATGCCTGCGCAAAATGTGACCGAGTTGTTGAACTATTCGCGTGCCAATCCTGGCAAAGTCAATTACGGCAGTTACAGCGGCGTGACGCAGCTCATGCACACCCGCATGAAGCTAGATGCCAAAGTTGACATGAATTTGATCAACTACAAAGGTGAGGCGCCCGCCATCACAGACATCTTAGGCGGTCACGTTCAGCTTACTTTTGCGACGCCCATCAGCACCATGCAGCACATCAAAGAAGGCAAGCTCAAAGCCATGGCCATGCTTTTGCCATCACGCTACAGCCAACTACCCAATGTGCCTACCGCTCAAGAAGCCGGACTTCCTGTCTTGCCTGCCGCCACTTGGGCTGCACTTTTTGGCCCTGCCAAATTGCCAACAGAAATTACCTTGCGCATGAACAAAGAGCTCAATGCCGCCATGGCCAAACCAGAAATTCGCGATCGCATTGACAAGCTCGGATTTGATCTGGGTGGCTCTACACCTGCAGAGCTTGGCGCCTTTGTCCAAGACCAGTTAGGTGCTTGGGGCAAAGCATTTGCCGAGGCCGGCTTGAAGCCCGAATAATTGCTTCAGGTTTGAGGCTGTGCGGGTCTGAACATCGGCACAGCCTGACCTGCAGGACTGTTCTTAAACACCACTTCCACCTTGTCGCCAATGCGCAGGGTGTCTAGATCGCATTCCACAATGTTGCTCATCATGGTCACGCCCTCTTCCAAAGTGACGTAGGCCAACGCAAATGCAACAGGGCCAGCCCTTCGAGTGACGGTGACCGAGTAAATCGTTCCTTTGCCACTGGCTTGAAACCAAACCGTGTCGGAGCTTCCACACAGGGGGCAGACAGGCCTTGGGTACCAATGAAACTCATTGCACGATTGACAGCGCTTGAGCATCAGAGTGCCCTTGGAAGCCGATTGCCACAGCACCTCGTTGTCCGGATAGATGGCGGGTTCTGAAAATACTCGTTCCTGATAAGGTGTTGTCATGGTCTTAGTCCCTCTCAAGTATCAGTGTGGCGCTGCCGTGCCTAGAACCTAGCTGGCCGCCCATGCCTTGTGCCAGTGCAATGCTGCAGTTTTTAACTTGAACGGCTGGGTGCGCCTCGCCTCGCAATTGGCGCACAGCTTCAATGACCTTGGTCATGCCGCCTCGGTTTGAAGGATGGTTGTTGCACAAGCCGCCGCCATCGGTGTTAAAGGGCAGTTTGCCCACGCCCGAAATCAAATTGCCATCGGCTACAAAGCGCCCGCCTGCACCTTTTGCGCAAAAGCCCAGGTCTTCCAATTGCATGAGCACCGTGATGGTGAAGCTGTCATAAATGGACGCGTATTGAATGTCTGCGGGCGTGAGGCCGGCTTCTTCAAAGGCTGTTTTGCCAGACCATGCTGCGGCTGAGTACGATAAATCTACACGGCCACCGCGAGGGCCTTTCAAGGCTTCACCGGCACCCCGAACACTGACGATGGGGCGCTTGAGTGATTTGGCAATTTCAGGTCGAGTGACAATCAGGGCGCCGCCGCCATCGCTGACCACGCAGCAGTCCATGCGGTGCAGCGGGTCTGAAATCATGGGTGATGCAAGCACGTCGGCAACGGTAACCACATCACGGAGCATGGCATGCGGGTTGTGTTGCGCGTGGTGAGAGGCGGCCACTTTGATCCAAGCCAACTGCTCGGCTGTGGTGCCCCAGTCATGCATGTGGCGTGCCGCCACCAATGCATAGTTGTTGACAGTGACCACGCCATAGGGCAACTCGAAGGGCTCATCGGGTACGTTTTGGCCCCAGTTGCGTGGCTGGGTGCCAGAGCTTGATTCTGAGCGCGGACGACCGGCCAGCGTGATGAGTGCCACGTTGCATTTGCCTGCTGCAATGGCTTGGGCAGCGTGCGAAACATGCAACAGGTAAGACGATCCACCAGTATCGGTTGAATCGACATGGCGGCATTGCAAGCCGATGTAATCGGCCATGCTGAGGGCGCCAAGGCCTGGCGCATCACCCGCACAGAAATAGCCATCGACGTCGTGAAGGCTGAGTCCGGCATCGGCCAGCGCACCTTGCGCACACTCTGCGTGCAGCTGTGCCACAGTTTTGTCGGGCGCCTTGCGCGTGGGATGTTCGTATGCGCCTGCAATACAGGCTTTTCCTCTGATGGTCATATTGCTTTTCTAATTGCGTTAAATTTATTTGCCAAAACCGTTGGACACCATGACTTCAATGAGGTTGGGCTTGCCACTTTGAATGCCGGCTTTCAGCATGGTGTCTAAGTCAGCGGGGTTGGACACTTTGACAGCGCTCATGCCCATTGACTGCGCCAACTGGCAGTAATCGATGGCAGGGTCGTCCATGTCCATGCCAATGAATCGGTCAGTGCCTTGCATCGAGACAAGCCGTTCTTTGATGATGCGATAGCCCCTGTTGTTGGCTATCACATAGGTAATGGGCAGCTTGAAGTGCACGGCTGTCCAAAGGCCTTGAATGCCATACATGGCGCTGCCGTCTCCCACAATGGCCACCACGGGTCTATTGGGTTTGGCCATGCTCACACCCACTGCGCCTGG
>CANFJC010000296.1 GCA_947447245.1 Comamonadaceae bacterium | reverse complement strand
TGGCATCGACAGACAAAGCGGAGGCTGCCTCGGGTGGTTTCAACGCCTCTCTGAGAGACTACGGTCGATTTGGCATGTTGTTGGCCAATGATGGCATGCGCGATGGTGTGGAAATTATTCCGCGCGAATATGTGATGGATGCAACTGATGTCAATCGACAGCCAGCTGGTTTTAAGCCTCGCGTGGCCACATCTTATTTTGGGTATGGCTATCAGATTTGGCTGCAGCCCAACAAGACCCGCACTTTTGCTTTGCAAGGCATACACGGACAAAGCGTGTTGGTTCAACCAGCCAACCAAATTGTGATTGTCATGACCTCGGTCCATCACAAGCCCAGTGGCCAACAAGACATGCGGCCCTATCAGCTGCGAAGCGCTTTTTGGACGGGTGTTTTGAAGAGCTTAGGTGGTGAGACTGGGGAGTGAATGAGCCAAGCCCTAACGCTCAATTCAAAATAGTTTGCTTAACCCGCCGACCCCAACGCCAATCCAGCATGCTCTCGCAGCGGATGGAAATGAATTTTAGGAAAGCGCTCTTGTGCCAAGCGCACGTCATAAGGTGAAGTGCAAAGGTATGCCAATGTATTTGCCGCATCCAAAGCCATGCGTTGAGGATAGGCATTCAAAAACTCACGCATTTCAGCAGGCGTATCGGCCGTGATCCATCGCGCGCCTGTGTACTGACAACCTTCCAATCGCACATCGCAATCGTATTCAGACTTAAGCCTGTGCTGCACAACCTCAAACTGCAACTGGCCCACTGCACCTAACAACATGGGGCCGCCCACTTCGGGTTTGAACACCTGGATGGCACCTTCTTCACCCAGCTGGTCTAGGCCGGCTTGGAGCTGTTTGGTTCTGAGAGGATTCTTCAAAATCACTGTCATGAACAGTTCGGGCGCAAAGAAGGGCAAGCCCGTAAATAGCAAGTTCGCACCATCTGTAATGGTGTCGCCCAACTGCACGCCACCGTGCGTGGTGAAACCAATGATGTCACCCGCATACGCTTCATCCACCGCTTCCCGTCTTTGGCTCAAGAAAGTTACCACGCTGGTTGGGCGCAGCTCTTTGCCAGTGCGTTGCACTTTGAGTTTCATTCCAGGTGTGTACTTGCCCGAGGCCATGCGCACAAACGCAATGCGGTCGCGGTGCGAAGGGTCCATGTTGGCCTGCACTTTGAACACCACGCCTGCGAAGGCTGCGTCTTCGGGCTGCACTTCTTTGATCACGGGTTGCTTGTTCACCATGAGTGAGCTGGTGCGCGACTGAGGTGGGGGTGCTAAGTCGACCAGAGCATCAAGCACTTCCATGACACCGAAGTTGTTTACACCGGAGCCGAAGAAGACGGGGGTTTGTTTGCCCGCTAGGAATGCTTCTTTGTCAAATGAAGGCGATGCACCTGTGGCCAGTTCCATGCTTTCTAAAGCGGTGGCAAATTCGGCGCCAAAGCGTGTGTGCAATGCGGCCGCTTCTGTCAAAGGCATGGCTTCGAAGTCTTGCGGTAAGCGTTCGCTGCCCGATTCGAACACCGTCATGGCGTTGGTGCGCAAGTTGATGATGCCGCCAAAAGATTTGCCTTGGCCCACAGGCCAGGTCATTGGTACGCAGGGCATGCCCAACTCGCGCTCTACTTCGTCCAAGATATCCAGAGGGTCGCGCACTTCGCGGTCCATCTTGTTCACGAACGTGATGATGGGCGTATCGCGCTGGCGGCATACTTCAATCAACCTTCTGGTTTGGGCTTCAACACCATTTGCAGCATCAATCACCATGAGGGCCGAATCAACGGCCGTGAGAACGCGGTAAGTGTCTTCGCTGAAGTCTTTGTGGCCGGGGGTGTCTAAAAGGTTGATCACATGGTCGCGGTAAAGCATCTGCATCACAGACGATGCCACCGAGATTCCGCGTTGCTTTTCAATTTCCATCCAGTCAGACGTGGCGTGGCGAGACGCCTTGCGGGCCTTGACCGAGCCGGCAATTTGAATGGCACCCGAGAACAGCAAGAGCTTCTCTGTGAGCGTGGTTTTACCCGCGTCAGGGTGAGAAATTATGGCAAAGGTCCGGCGGCGCCGGGTTTCTTGGGCGTAAGTCAATGTGGCTCCAGGGGGAATTTGGGTGTCTGGCTTGGAATCCAGATAAGCCCCTAGTATAATTTGCCCCATTCCGAGGAGCGTTGCAGCGGCCCCCACTAGATTTCATTGAGTGGCGAGGACGTGAGGCTCGGAACCCTACTTTGCAACCACGCTCATCCACTTTTCTGCGGGATGAGCTCTATTTTCCCTATGAGATGTGGTTTCAAACTTTAATTTGGAGCACACCATGAATGCACGTTTAAACACGCCAGTTAACTCAGACTGCGCCATTGCCGACATCGGCTTGGCCGATTGGGGCCGCAAAGAAATCAAAATTGCCGAGACAGAAATGCCCGGTTTGATGGCCATTCGCAAAGAATTCGCAGCCGCTCAGCCCCTCAAAGGTGCGCGCGTTACCGGTTCCTTGCACATGACCATTCAAACAGCCGTGCTGATTGAAACCCTGCAAGCTTTGGGCGCCAATGTGCGTTGGGCATCTTGCAACATTTACTCAACCCAAGACCATGCTGCGGCTGCCATTGCCGCTTCTGGCACGCCGGTGTTTGCGGTGAAGGGCGAGAACCTTACCGAGTACTGGGACTACACCCACCGCATTTTTGACTTCGGCGCCAAGGGCACTGAAGGCGAAGGCCCCAACATGATTTTGGACGACGGCGGCGACGCTACGCTCCTCATGCACTTGGGCAAGCGCGCAGAAACAGACGCATCTTTGTTAGACAACCCAGGCTCTGAAGAAGAGACCTGTTTGTTTGCCGCCATCAAGGCCAAGTTGGCCGTAGACAGTACTTGGTACAGCCGCAAGTCTGCCCAAATCATTGGCGTGACAGAAGAAAC
Source organism: Comamonadaceae bacterium (assembly GCA_947447245.1). GTDB lineage: Bacteria > Pseudomonadota > Gammaproteobacteria > Burkholderiales > Burkholderiaceae_C > Limnohabitans_A. The sequence continues at coordinate 116 of CANFJC010000296.1, read as the reverse complement.
AACCACAGGCGTGCACCGCCTGAACGAGATGAGCGCCAAGGGCGAACTGATGTTCCGCGCCATCAACGTCAACGACTCTGTGACCAAGTCCAAGTTTGACAACTTGTACGGCTGCC
>CANFJC010000295.1 GCA_947447245.1 Comamonadaceae bacterium | reverse complement strand
AGGCGGCAACTCGCCCAGTTGGGCCGAATCCAGATGCTTCAAGCCGACAACGCTGTCGACACCAATCACCACCCGACGTTCTTCCAACTTCAGGCTGACAAAGCGGCCGTAACTTAGGCTGTTTTCGCTGTTCTCTAACAGCGCTTTGAGGTCGACCACGGGCGTTGGTGTGCCACGGACGACGGACACGCCGCGAACAAAATTTGGCATGCCGGCAACGGACTGTATGGGAAGCGGACGCATTGTTTCCGCCACATGGTGCAGGGGAATGGCACACGCACGTGTGCCGACCATGACCACCAAGACCGGGCTAACTTCTGTTGCGCGGATGCTTAGGTGATGAAGCATGACGCCTTGCGCGTCAGCGTCAGTACTCGAGTATTTGGCGAGTTTGAGAACGTAAGCAAAGCAAACAGTCTTGGCATGGCGATCTCTGATTAGTTTGGCGGGTCGCACAAACTACATTGCGAGCAGAAAATCATTCTATGCCCTTATTCAGGGCAATGGGTCCTTTTTGGACATTGAGGCCCAAAATCCAGTTTTAAAGTCTCATGTCAAGGGTGATATTGAGTTGAGGCTTGGCATACCGATCGGTCCGAACGTAGTCACCGTTTGAAAGCAGGGACAGGGTGTAGCCATTGGGGGGGCCAAACTGCTGTACGCCCGCACTGGCTGCGGCTCTCAAAGACATGGTGGGACTCAAAGGCATCATGGCAAACAAGTCAATGCTCTTGGCCATTGAGCGATTGAACATTTGCTCAGCCGACTGCCGTGTGTCGTAGCCAGGGGTGATGCTAAGGTTGCCGCCCACACTGAGCGGTAAGCCACTGATGCGCTGATCAAACCCCAAATTGGCTGACCAAGGCTGTTGGCCATCAAGTCGGTTGTCAGGGCCGGGCAGTGCGGCAATGCTGGAACGGTAAAAGCTGAGTGAAGTTCGAAGGTTAAGCCCTTTGGCTTGGCCCAATAACTGGGGCATCAAGTCTGAAGCGCGGCCGCGCAGTTCAAACTCAAGGCCACGGGTGACGGCATCCGAAAAGTTTTGAGGTTGTGTGATCCATCGCGGCGCTGTGGCCCAAGTCACGTTGCGCAACTCAGTTAGGTTCCTCACCACATTGGTCAGGTTGCGGTGAAAAATGCCAACGCTGAAAATACCATTGTTGCTTAAATAATTTTCGTAGGCAATGTCTAGGCCTGTGGCCAGTTCGGGACTGAGTGCGGCGTTGCCAATGCGGTCAGGTGCCAAATAGGTGTTGGTTTGGTTGATGTTGGTGTAGGCGCTATTGATCACGGGGCGAGCCAACAAAGCATTCAGGCCTGGTGCTTTGTAACTGCGCGTGAGGCTTGCGCGCAGCATGTCTCGGCTCTTGGCATCAAATTTGTAGGTGAGGTGCGCCAAGGGAGACAGAACACTGCTGACATTGGCGACAGGCAAGTCTGCATTTTTACTTTCAGATGAAATGCGTTCATTGCGCAGTCCTAAATTGAGTTGCCACTGGGGTGAAATTTCCCACTCATCTTGAATGTAGTAAGCCTGTCTGCGCATTTGCGCTTCAAAGGCTTGGCCTTCAAAGCTAGACAGCAGGGCGATGCCTGCGCCATTGGTGGTGGTGCGCTTTTCTAGCCGCTCACGGTTTTCCAAATCCCAACCCGCAGTGAAAGTGTGCGCACTGCCCAGCAGTTGGCTGTATTTGCCAGCTTGAGTGACAGCATCGTCTTGGTTGTTACCCGCAGTTTGAAGTTGCGTTGCGCCTGCGCGCAGGTTGCGCAAATCGAAAGCAGAGCGCGATTGCTGAACGCCTGCCTTGATTTCTATGCGTTGGTCTTCGCTAAAGCGGTTAATCCATGTGAGGTTGCCGCGGCGGGTTTCCCAATAGCCACCTTGAATGGCATCATCGTCAAAGACGGGTTTGCCCGAGACAGCTCGGTTGATGTAGTCGGTGCGATAGTTCCAGTAGCCTTTTTGGAAAAAAGTGGCCAATGCGATGGTTTGCTCGTCGCTCACCTTGTAATTAAAACGTGGCGCCAGGTTGTAACCCCAGCCCGTAGAGGTGCCTGTGCCCAGTTGCTCCGAGATGGCGGTTTGCCCATCGGAACCTGCCATTTTTCGATCAACCAAATTGCGAACTTGGCGATTCCATTCGAACAGAGAAACGGGCAATGACATGTTGAAGGGGCCAAGCGATTCACTGATGGCGTAATTGAGGTTGCCCAAGGGCCTGTCTGTGCCCGTGCCCAGACCTAAGCGCAAAGTGCTTAGCGAGCGCCTTGAAGCCTCTTTCAGAATCACGTTGATGGAACCAGCAACGGCCTGCGCACTTTGTTCGGCGGTTGATGCTTTGATGACTTCAATGCGCTCAATTTGGGAGGGGCTCAGTTGGTCTAAGTTAAAGCCTGGCGGGGCTGGGTCGCCGTTGATCAAAATTTGGGTGTAGCCGGCGCCGAGGCCACGCATGCGAGGGCCGCCGCTGTCAACGTTGACCCCGGGCAGGCGGCGCATGACGTCTAGGGCGTTGGTGTCGCCATAGCGGTCTAATTCTTCACGGCCATAAATTTGTTTGGCAAAACTGGCTGCACGTCGCAATTCAGTAGAGCCTTGTCTGGCCACAATTTCAACGCGCTGTATGACGCTTGGCTGAGCGCTGCCGCTGGGCTCTGCTGGGCTTCCAACACCGACATCTTGTGCCATTGCGCAAAGGGGTGAGAAAAGCAGCAAAGTTAGCAAATTGCCTGTCGGCTTGTCAGTTTTGTGTTGGCTAAGGGGGAAGGCACGATGCAAAGCACCAGCAATTGAGAGGCAATTCATATCGACATCAAAAGTAATGACGTATCTTAGTCAATCTCCAGAAACCTCAAATAATTGGGGTCAGATCAACATTAATTTCCAATCAAAAGGGGAAGAGGCTAATGGGGGCTGGCAATAATTGGGGTCAGATCAACATTAATTTCCAATCAAAAGGGGCAGAGGCTGATAGGGGCTTCCTCATGGTGGAGTACCACAAATCGTCAGCCCCCATCAGCCTCTGCCCCTTTTGATTGGAAATTAATGTTGATCTGACCCCAATTATT
>CANFJC010000294.1 GCA_947447245.1 Comamonadaceae bacterium | reverse complement strand
CATGGCTGCGCGCGTTCTGGCGACCACCATCAAGCCACTGGTGTCTTTGTCCAGGCGATGAACAATGCCCGCTCTGGGCAAATCCATCAGGGCAGGATCCAAACCTAAGAGACCATTCATCAAGGTGCCCGACCAATTTCCCGGGGCGGGATGCACCACCAAGCCAGCAGGTTTATCGATCACCCTGAGATCGGCGTCTTCGTACACCACATTCAAGGCCAAGATTTCTGGCTTAAATGCTTGCGATTGAGGGGTGGCACGCAACTCAATGTGCCAAATCTCTCCGGCTTTGACCTTCAAGGCTGATTTAAGCAGCGTCAAGCCCGCGCGACTGACAGCGCCATCTTCCAACAACTGCTGCAAATAGCTTCTAGAAAACTCAGGGACGCCAGCCACCAGCATCCGGTCTAGCCTTTGACCGTGAAACTCTGGGGGTACCACCAGCTCCCGAACCTCTGAGACCTTGGCTGTGGCGACAGAATCCAGCGAAGTTTCATCTTGAAACTCATCGACGTCGTCTGGCTCTAAGGGGCTCGATATAATCAATTTGGTTTATTTCCAAGGTTGCCAGATGTTGAACATCAGATTATCGGTGCTTGCGCTAACGCTTGTCGGTCTTGCCGTCACTATGTTGACCGGATGCTCCAGCACGCCAGCTGATCCTACAGCAGCCTGGGCCCCTGAAAAAATTTACAGTGAAGCACGCGATGAATTGAGTGCAGGAGCTTGGGACCGTGCGGCCATGCTGTTTGACAAATTAGAGGGACGGGCTGCTGGCACCCCTTTGGCACAACAGGCCCAAATCGAAAAAGCCTATGCACAATACCGCGCCACAGAAAAAATTCAAGCCATTGCCACGCTTGACCGCTTCCTCAAACTCCATCCCGCCAGCCCAGCTGTGGATTACGCACTTTACTTAAAAGGCTTGGTCAATTTCAATGACAACTTGGGCTTGTTCTCTTTCATCACCAAGCAAGATTTATCAGAGCGCGATCAAAAAGCCGCCAAGGACTCTTTTGAATCATTCAAAGAACTGATCACTCGATTCCCAGATTCCAAATACTCACCCGATGCACGCCAACGAATGACTTACATCGTTAACTCATTGGCCGCTTATGAAGTGCACGTCGCACGTTTTTATTACAGCAAAGGCGCCTATGTGGCTGCTGTCAATCGCGCTCAATTGGCCATCACCGACTACCCTGGTGTGCCAGCGATCAAAGAGGCCTTGGAAATTTTGGCCATGTCCTACGGTGCATTGGGCATGGAAGAATTAAGGGCAGACTCGCTTCGCATTCTAGAAAAGAATTTCCCAAAACCTCTGACACCCCCCCATGCCAAAACTACGGCGTGGTGGAAGTTTTGGTGAGCATCGCCAAGCTCGCTTCAAATTCAATTTCCGTGTGAAGCCTGCGCATCGGTGGCAGGCAGGCCATCAAGCGGCGGCCATAGGCCATGCCCGTCAGACGCGGATCACAAACCACCAAAACACCTTGATCGGTTTCGCTTCGAATCAATCGTCCTGCGCCCTGCTTCAAGGCCACAGCTGCTTCTGGCACGCTGTAGTCTGAGAAGGAACTTTTGCCCGACAACTCCAGCCGTTGCGAGCGCGCCTCAACCAAAGGATCGTTGGGTGGTGGAAATGGCAGCTTGTCAATGACGACCAATTGCAGCGCATCGCCAGGCACATCAAAGCCTTCCCAAAAAGAGGCAGAAGCCACCAAGACGCATCCCAGTCCACCTTCACTAGAGCCCACTCGAAAACGCTCCATGAGTCTGCGCTTGGGGCCTTGGCCTTGGACCAAAATTTCCAACTCACCGGTTTGACCCAAGGCAGCCGTCAGGGCCTCACCAATGTTTCGCATGGCATTCAAGGTGGTGGTCAGCACCAAGGTTCTGCCACCCAAATGACGTGCATGTTTTTCAACCCAAGTCGACACCGTGCGCGTGTGGTTGATGTCGCTGGGTTTGGGCATGCCGGGTGGCACATAGATGGCCGCCATGTTGGCATAGTCAAAGGGACTTGCAACCCTTAACTTGCGCGCTTCACTTAAGCCACAGGGCTCCGTGAACCAACGCATTTGATCGTCCTCGCCTAGCGTTGCAGAAGTGAAAATCCAAGTTTTTTGTGCGCCAGTTTTTGGCACCTCAGGCGTTTGATCTTGCAGCATGTGGGTGTGCACGGCATTGGAAATATCAAGCGGCGATTCCACCAAACGCATTTGCGCACCCACCTCAGCCCAGCGCACCGACCCTTGTGCGCAAGGTTCTTGAAAATCTTGAATCAATCGCAATTGCAAAGACACACGTTCATGCAAGCGAACAAAATCAGGCGCCATTTCACTGACCGCATCTAGCGCTGCCTGAGCGCCTTGAAGTGCCACTTGCAATTGCGCCATGGCCAAAAGCCATTCTGAAGTTTCAATGCCATCTGGAATGGGGTCAATCCAGCGCAGGCGAGAACCTGATTTGGCATGTTGGGCCGTGAGCCGCAAGTCACGGGTTGATTTTTCCAACACGCTGCAGATCAAAGTCCAATCCACCATGCCCCTGGCCAATTGCACACCTGCGCCCAGAATATCCCGCGTGAGTTCTAAGAGTTGGCTGGTACTCAGATGTCGGCCTAAAAAATGAATACCAATTTCATTCAACTGGTGCGCTTCGTCAAACACCACTGTTTGCACGGAGGGCAGCAGTTCAGCCATGCCGGTTTCGCGAACATTGAGGTCTGCAAAAAACAAGTGGTGATTGATAACGACCACATCGGCCGACATGGCCTCTTTGCGTGCCAAATTGACGTGACAAGATTTGAAGTTGGGGCAAGGCGACCCAAGGCAATTGTCACGCGTTGAAGTGACCAAGGGAATGACGGGCGATCTGTCGTCCAAGCCAGACAGCTCAGAAAGGTCGCCGGTTCGAGTGGATTGAGACCATGTTTCAATTTTGCTCAAGGCATGCATGTGAATGCGCAAGGAAGCATCATGACTTTGTCTGGCTTGAGACAAACGCAGGGTACATAAATAACTGCCACGGCCTTTGAGCAAAGCCACACGAACGGGCAACTTCAAAGCATCAATGAGTTTGGGAATGTCTCTTGAGAACAGTTGATCTTGCAGGGCCTTCGTCGCTGT
>CANFJC010000293.1 GCA_947447245.1 Comamonadaceae bacterium | reverse complement strand
GCAGAAGTTCATGGTCAATGTGGGCTCGTCAATTTTGAGCATGGGCAATGGCGCAGGGCTGGTTGGGTCAGTCACTGTCACGCCAATGTTCAAATCGGCAATGCCATTGATGAGTACAATGTCGCCTGGGCCGGCTTCGGTCACTTGAACGCGGTCTAAGCCACGAAATGTCAAAACTTGGTTAACGCGGCCTTTGACGGCAGTGCCATCAGGCCCTTCCATCACCATGACATCCATCATGGGTTTGATGGTGCCTTGGCTAATACGGCCCACGCCAATGCGACCGACAAAGGTTGAAAAATCGAGCGCTGAAATTTGCAACTGCAAGGGTGCTTCAGGGTCACCTGCTTGTGCTGGCACATGCTTCAATACCGTGTTGAAAAGCGCGGACATGTCGGGGCCCCACTGCTCACCGGGTGCGCCCTCTGTCAATGAAGTCCAACCGTTAATGCCAGAGGCATAAACCACTGGAAAATCGAGTTGTTCGTCTGTAGCGCCCAATTTGTCAAACAAGTCAAAGGCTTGATTGACCACTTTGTCAGGGTTTGAACCGGGCTTGTCCACTTTGTTGACCACCACGATAGGCTTGAGGCCCAAAGCAAAAGCTTTCTTGGTCACAAAACGCGTTTGGGGCATGGGGCCTTCTTGCGCATCAATGAGCAACACCACACCGTCTACCATGGACAAAGCGCGCTCGACCTCACCACCGAAGTCGGCGTGGCCTGGGGTGTCAACGATGTTAATGTGGGTGCCTTCCCAACTGACAGCGCAGTTTTTGGCCAAAATGGTAATGCCGCGTTCACGTTCAATGGCGTTGTTGTCCATGACGGTGTCAACCACTTTTTCGTGTTCGGCAAAAGTGCCAGATTGACGCAGCAGTTGATCCACCATGGTGGTTTTGCCGTGGTCAACGTGGGCGATGATGGCAATGTTGCGGATTTGTTTTGTCATGCTAAGGTCTTCTCCAAAATTGATTGAATTTCTAGGGGGCTTAACAAGCGCCCCGGAATGAGTTCACCGGCTTTCACGTGTGCAGAGCCCAAAAGCGCTCGCGGTGATTCGCCGTACACAGCGACATGCAGGTTGTCGGGCCATTCGCCCCGACGGCGCACGCCGCTTAAGAATCTGCCCGCATCTTCAGGGGGCAAGGTGACAGGGGTATGACCATCGAGCAAGGCATCGACGGACAACAATTTATTTTCGCGCTGTGATTCACTCAAAGCTTCTAGTTCTTCAAGGCTGATGCAATCTTGAGCCACAAAGGGGCCCGTTTGAACACGGCGCAACGCACTCAAATGCGCGCAGGTGCCAAGCGCTACTGCAATGTCTTCACCCAAAGTTCGGATGTAGGTGCCCTTGCTGCAAGTAACCCTGATTTTCAGACGACGCTGCATGTTTTCAGGCTCAATTTCTTCTAAAGCCAAGGCATGAATGACGATGTGACGCGCTTCCCGTTCGACTTCGATGCCGGCACGCGCATAGTCGTATAAGGCCTTACCATCTTTTTTCAAGGCGCTGTACATGGGCGGAATTTGCTCTAGCGGCCCCGTGAATTGCGTTTGAACTTCCTGCAACTGGGCAGGTGTGAAACTCACTGCCTTCTCTGCAATGATTTCACCTTCCAAATCGCCCGTGCTGGTTTGGACACCCAATACAGCAATGGCCTCGTAGCTTTTATCAGCATCTAAATGCAATTGGCTGAATTTGGTTGCGGCCCCAAAGCACAAAGGCAAGACACCCGTGGCCAAGGGATCCAAAGTGCCTGTGTGCCCTGCCTTCTCGGCGCGCAAAAGCCACTTTGCTTTTTGCAAAGCATCGTTACTCGACAAACCATATGGTTTGTCTAACAACAGCACCCCATGCACAGGGCGCCGTTGCACCCTGGTGCGTGGCGCGTTCATGTCAGACCTCGTCTTTAGAACGTGAAGCCACTGCCTTGGAGATCAAGGCATTCATGTCCGATGCGCGCTCGGTGGTGCGATCAAAGATGAAATGAAGCGTGGGAACCGTGTGAATTTGCAAGCGCTTGAACAAGCCATTGCGCAGAAAGCCAGCGGCAGCATTCAGGCCTTCGGTGGCTTCCTCAGGCTTGCCCGTGATGAGACTGAAAAACACTTTGGCGTGCGCGTAATCAGGTGTGACTTCAACCGCATTCAAAGTGACCATGCCCACACGCGGGTCTTTGAGCTCGCGCGCAATCAGCTCCGACAGATCCCTTTGGATCTGGTCGGCCACGCGGAATCCGCGATGCGCTGAGCTGGTAGGTTTGCGAGCCATGGTGACTTATTGTTCGTCTGCTTGTTTGAATTAAATCGTCCGTGCGATTTCTTTGACTTCAAAGAACTCCAGTTGGTCGCCCACTGAAATGTCGTTGTAGTTTTTGAGTTTGATACCGCACTCGAAGCCTTCTTTGACGTCGCGAACGTCGTCTTTGAGGCGTTTGAGGGAGTCGATGTCGCCGGTATAGATGACCACGTTGTCGCGCAACAAACGGAATTTGGAAGAGCGCGTCACCTGACCATGGGTCACCATACAACCCGCAACCGTGCCAATTTTGGAAGCCACAAACACAGTCCGAATTTCGGCCATGCCAATGACTTCTTCTTTTTGTTCCGGAGCCAACATGCCCGACATGGCGGCTTTCAATTCATCTACCGCGTCATAAATGATGCTGTAGTAATTGATGCTGACGCCATTGCTCTCGGCTTGTTTGCGCGCACCCGCATCGGCACGCACATTAAAGCCAATGACGACCGCCTTGGATGCGATGGCCAAATTGATGTCGGACTCGCTGATGCCACCCACTGCGGCATAAACCAATTGAACTTTGATCTCGTCGGTCGACAGTTTGAGCAAAGAAGCGGCCAAGGCTTCTTGCGAACCTTGTACGTCTGCTTTGACAATGATGGGCAGCGTTTTGACTTCGCCTGAACTCATGTCAGTGAACATGTTTTCCAACTTGGCGGCTTGTTGCTTGGCCAGTTTGGTATTGCGGAATTTACCTGCGCGGTAAGTGGCAATTTCACGGGCGCGACGTTCGTCACTGAGCACCATGAATTCGTCACCAGCTTGCGGCACTTCCGTCAGGCCCTGAATCTCAACAGGAATGGAAGGGCCAGCCGATTTGATGGCCTTGCCGTTTTC
>CANFJC010000292.1 GCA_947447245.1 Comamonadaceae bacterium | reverse complement strand
GCTCGTTGTCGTTTCTCTTTTTCTTTTTGTTTTTCAACAGTGAGCAACACTTTCACATCCACCACTTGGTCAAAATGCCGCTTGATTCGGTCTAGCTTGCCCGTGACATAGCTTCTGAGTGCGGGGGTTACTTCGAGGTGGTGACCACTGATCGTCAGATTCATAAAAAAGCCTCCTGTTGCTCTCTGTGATAAACAACCACCTCCCAAAATGGGGGTGGGCTGAATCCACTATGCGCCCCCCTATCGTGAAAAGCAAGCTTGGCTGTTTAAACCCTTTAATTTGATCAAGTCTTGCACTTTTCTGGTCTAAAAGCTGATAGATTCCTATCTTGAATCATTCAGCAAATGATCGAGCTTGAGCTTCACCATGAAGCCTCAGTTTGCTGGCCAGCACAAAGCTCAAAAGGCTGGCACCCCCTCCCAACAGCGCCGCCATCCAGTAGTGGGTCAAATGCCCATTGCCGTCGCGCCCCAAGATTTGCCCACCCACCAGCGCCGCCAAGCCCATGGCAAGTGACTGCACGGCTGAGTTCAGGGTCATGAAACTGCCGCGCCTGCGAGGATCGGCAGCGGCGCCAATCAAAGCCATGCCAGGAATCATGCGGCCGCTCATCACCACAAACAACATGCAAGAAACCAGCAACACGCCCACCATCGGCAAGTCTGCGGACAGCGTCATTGCCAGCAAAGGCAAGGGCATCAGAAGGGCCAAGCGGCGAAACGCATAGGCTTTGCCTGCGCGGTCCGACCAATGCCCAATGAAGCGTGCAGAAATCAAGGTACAAATGCCACCAGTCAAATAAACATAAGGAATTTGATCTGGCTTAAAGCCCGCATTGCCTTGCAAATAAAGTGTGATGTAAGGGATGACTGCAAAACCCGCAAACACCATGCTCGATGACATGGCATAAGCTCTCAAGTGATTGGGGTCTACCAAGACCAAGCGCAGGTTGGCCAACATGCTTGGCGCTGAATCGCCACTGGGGTGCGCCGTCAAATGGCCTTTTAAGCTGGGCAGGGTTTTGGCAGCGCCCAAGGCGCACAGACTCACCATCAGCGCAATGGCCAGAAATGGCGCATGCCAATTGAAGTGAGAGGCCAAGAAGAGTGCCAAGGGCACACCCGCTACCGTGGCCACCGAGAAAGACGTCATGACCACGCCCATGGCGCGGCCACGGCGCTCAAAGGGAATGACCTCAGCCACAATGGTTTGAGACAAAGCCATCAAGACGCCGCCAAAAAATCCCGATGCCACTCGCGCCAGCATGAGCCAAGCAAAGCTGGGGGCGAAGCTGCAAGCCAATGCTGCCGTCCCAAACAAGGGGTACAGGGTGAGCATCATTCGCTTGCGGCCAAAGCGGTCAATGTAGGTGGCAGCCAACAGTCCTGAAATACCTGCAGCAAAGGTATAGGCCGACACCAAAAATCCAAACTCCCCCGCAGATATGCCAAAGAGTTCTGTCAATTGCGGCCCCAAGGGCATCATGATCATGAAGTCAAGGACGCTGGTGAATTGGATGCTGGCGAGTGTCAATAAAAGCCAGCGTTCGCGCTTTGGCGTCAAAAGTGAGGTCATGGGTGGTTTTCCTGAGGCTCTGACTCTATCATTCGCACATGCATCTGGACGACCTCACTCAAATTAACACCATGGGTGGCGGCTTGGGCCAGCCGCAACCTGACATCACGCGTGGTTTGGTGCTCATGGGAGGTGGCGCCAGAACGGCCTACCAAGCCGGTGTTTTGCAGGCCTTGGCTGAGTTAATCAAGCCGCCGCTTGCTAAGGCCCCCGCCTTTCCCTTCCAAGTTTTGGTGGGTACTTCGGCAGGCGCTCTGAACGCCACTTATTTGGCCAGCCGTGCCATTGACGGCTTGTCGGCATTGAGCGGGCTGGGCGAGTTTTGGCGGGGTCTGAATTCACATTTGGTCTACCACTTGCCCGACACCCCCTTGGCCCAATTCAGCCGCTGGGCCACGGCATTGGGCGTGACCTTGTCGGCCCGCAAACAAGGCGCTGCGCTTGACAGCATGCCGCTGGTGGACACCTTGCACCGACGCATTGCCCTGAACAACATCGATCTGGCTTTGACACGGGGCGACCTGAAAGCCTTGGCCGTCACAGCCTCGAGTTACACCACAGGCGTGCACTGGACTTTTTGCCAAACTCACGAATTGACAAGCACAGAAGCATGGAGCCGGCCCGGCCGTCGTGCTGAATTGCAAGACATCACCATTGAACATCTGATGGCCTCCAGCGCCATTCCTTTTTTATTTCCAGCCACACCGCTTTGGGTTGACGGCAACATGGAATACTTTGGCGATGGCTCCATGCGGCAAAGTTCACCGCTGTCGCCTGCCGTGCACTTGGGCGCCAACAAAATTCTGGCCATTGGCGTTGGGCAACCGCAACGTGGGTCCATGGACTTATCAGGCTCAAGCTTTCAGGCCAGCCCAGCCAGTAAACACAAGCCCAGTCTTGGCAACATTGCAGGGCATGCGATGGCCAGCGTTTTCAACGACACCTTGATGGCCGATGTGGAACAGGTTCAACGCGTGAATCAAAGCATTCAACAGTTGAAAAAACACCTGTCTCAGCACCACAGTCCGGGCTTGGCGCAGTCCCTGCCTTTTCGAGAAGTGGAAGTTTTGGCCATGCAGCCCAGTGAATCACTCGACGCCTTGGCGCAAGCGCATGTCCATGAACTGCCGCGGCCCGTGCATCGCGTTTTAGAAGGACTCGGTGCACTGAAGGGTTCGGGCGCTGGGCTTGCGAGTTATCTTTTGTTCGAGCCCGGATTTTTACGCGCGCTCATGGCCCTTGGCGCGCATGACGTGAATTTGCGCAAAGAAGAACTCTTGGGTTTTTTCAGCGATTCAGTGCCATAATCCGACCCATCATTATTTTGGAGTTTGCTCCGTGGAAAGCCACCCTAGTTGGTAGCTTTCGAATGAGATGGATCCTTGGCTGCACTTTTTTTGCAGCTTAGCCAGTCGTTCGAAAGCTGCTTGACCCTCATTGCCGCCTAATCGAACACTTGGCCCCCCAGTTTTTTGGGGCTGAAGGAGATCTGCCATGCTCAACATTTTTACACTGGCCAACGGCCGCCTCGTCCAAGAAGAGATTGAATCTCTGGAAGAGTTGTCCAAGTTCCATCCCATTTGGGTGGACCTGGAGTCACCCACCGTTGAAGAAAAACGT
>CANFJC010000291.1 GCA_947447245.1 Comamonadaceae bacterium | reverse complement strand
TTCAATTGTCCGCTGACACCGCTTTGCTCAACACCCCCCTCAATGCTTTGCACATCGAGCTTGGCGCACGCATGGTGCCCTTTGCCGGTTACAGCATGCCCGTTCAATATCCCATGGGTTTGATGGCGGAACACCATCACACCCGCGCTGAAGCCGGCTTGTTTGATGTGTCTCACATGGGGCAGTTGCGCTTGGTGGGCGCCAATGCTGCTGCAGCCTTTGAATCCTTGATGCCTGTCGATGTGATCGACTTGCCCGTAGGCAAACAGCGATATGGTTTGCTCCTCACAGACGAAGGCACCATCATTGACGACTTGATGTTTGTCAACCGCGGCACCGATCTCTTTGTGATTGTGAACGGTGCTTGCAAAGTGAATGACATGGCGCACATTCAAGCGCACATTGGTTCAAAGTGCCAAGTCATTCCCCTGCCTGAACGGGCACTCTTGGCTTTGCAAGGCCCCAAGGCAGTGAATGCTTTATCGCGCATGGTGCCTGGCGTCGAAAAATTGGTCTTCATGACGGGCGCATCATTTGATTGGCAAAGTGCTGATTTGTTCATCACGCGCTCTGGCTACACTGGAGAAGATGGCTTTGAAATTTCCGTGCACAACGACGACGTTGATGCATTTGCGCGTGCGTTATTGGCTCAAGCAGAAGTCAAACCGATTGGTTTAGGCGCACGAAACTCTTTGCGCCTTGAAGCTGGTTTGTGTTTGTATGGCAACGACATTGACACCAGCACCACGCCCATTGAAGCTGGGCTCAATTGGGCCATTCAAAAGGTTCGCCGCACAGGTGGTGCACGAGCAGGTGGTTTCCCCGGCGCCGACATTGTGTTGGGCCAATTGGATGGCACCCGCGCCCTCACCCGCAAGCGTGTGGGTCTTATCGCGCAAGAGCGTGTGCCCGTTCGTGAGCATGTGGCATTGCAGAATATGCAAGGCGTCAAAATTGGCGAAGTCTCTAGTGGCTTGCTTGGCCCCACCGCCAACGTACCGGTGGCCATGGGCTATGTTGACTTGCCAAGTGCCAGCTTAGGCACTGTGGTGAACGCCATCGTGCGCGGCAAGGCTGTGCCCATGACCGTGAGTGCCATGCCGTTTGTACCCAATCGTTATTACCGCGGCTAAAACACAAAAACTTTTTTAAAACAATTGTGATCTGACCCCCATTCAATTTTTAGGAGAGAAAAATGAGTTTGAAGTACACGGAAGAACATGAGTGGATTTTGGTGAATGGCAATGTGGCCACGGTGGGCATTACGCACCATGCACAAGATGCCTTGGGCGATGTGGTGTTTGTGGAGTTGCCTGAAGTGGGCAGCAGTTTTGCGCAAAAAGATGTTGCAGGTGTCGTGGAGTCGGTGAAGGCAGCTGCCGATGTGTACATGCCTATCAGCGGCGAAATTACCGAAGTCAACGAAGCCCTGCGTGACGACCCCTCTTTGGCCAACACCGACCCCCTGGGCGCTGGCTGGTTCTTCAAAGTGAAGCTGTCTGATGCATCACAAGTGGATGCCCTGTTGGACGAAACTGCTTACACCGCATTTGCCGCTTCTCACTGAAACCTGCATTGATTTTTTGATCGACCTTTGAGTTTGAAAGTACAACCATGTTGATGTCCTCTGCCGCACCCTTAAGCCAACTCGAACACGAGCATGAATTCATTGCACGCCACATTGGCATCAGTGAAGCAGATGAAAAACACATGTTGTCGGTCATCGGCCAGGCTTCACGCCGCGCGCTCATTGACAGCATCGTGCCTGCCTCCATTGCACGCAGCCAAGCCATGAAGTTGCCTGCGCCTGTGACAGAGGCTGGTGCTTTGGCCGAGCTTAAAGCCATGGCGCAACAAAACAAAATTCTCAAGAGTTTCATTGGCCAAGGCTATTACGGCACCCACACGCCAGGCGTGATTTTGCGCAACATTTTGGAAAACCCCGCTTGGTATACCGCTTACACACCTTACCAAGCCGAAATCAGCCAAGGCCGCATGGAAGCGTTGGTCAATTTCCAAACCATGATTTGCGATTTGACCGCCATGCCCATTGCCAACGCCTCCATGTTGGACGAGGCCACAGCAGCTGCTGAAGCCATGACCTTGGCCAAGCGCTCGGTTAAATCAAAAAGCAACAACATCATTGTGGCCAGTGATTGCCATCCGCAAACCATTGAAGTGATTCAAACCCGTGCAGCCCCCTTGGGCTTGAAGGTGTTGGTGGGTTTTGCACCCGAACTCATGAAGCAGAACGACTATTTTGCAGTGGTCGCGCAGTACCCGTCTACATCGGGCATGACCCACGATTTGAAAGACATCATTGCACTAGCGCATGCGGCACAAGCAGCCTTCATTGTGGCGGCCGATTTGCTTGCTTTGACTCTGCTCACGCCGCCTGGCGAACTCGATGCCGACATTGTGGTGGGCACCACGCAGCGCTTTGGCATGCCCATGGGTGCCGGTGGCCCCCACGCGGCTTACTTGGCTTGCCGCGACGATTACAAACGCTCTATGCCCGGTCGATTGGTGGGCGTCAGTGTCGACGTGCATGGCAACCCTGCGTATCGCTTGGCTTTACAAACACGCGAGCAACACATTCGCCGCGAAAAAGCCACTTCCAACATTTGCACGGCGCAAGTTTTACCCGCGGTGGTGGCCAGCATGTACACGGTCTATCACGGCCCTGTCGGTTTGAAGCGCATTGCGCAGCGCGTGGCCAGCTTCACCGCCATCTTGGCCGAAGGCTTGGAACAAATCGGTTGCAAACTGGTCCACAAATCGGCGTTTGACACTTTGCAAATTAGCACGGGTGCACGCACCGATGCTGTCATGCAAAAAGCCGTGCTCAAAGGTTTGAACTTGCGCAAGTTAAGTGCCGACAGCATCGGTATTTCTCTAGACGAAACCACATTGCGCGATGACATCGAAGCAATCTGGTCCAGCTTTGCAGAGGGCGGCCAAGCCTTGCCCGACTGGACACCTTTTGAAAAAGGCCGCGACTCCCTGATCCCTGCGGGCCTGCGCCGAACCAGCACATTCCTCACACATCCCGTGTTCAACCGGTACCACTCTGAAACCGGCATGCTGCGTTACATCCGCCAATTGAGCGACAAAGATTTGGCACTCGATCGCAGCATGATTCCTCTGGGCTCTTGCACCATGAAGCTCAACGCCACCAGCGAGATGATTCCCATCACCTGGC
>CANFJC010000290.1 GCA_947447245.1 Comamonadaceae bacterium | reverse complement strand
CCACCCAAAAACAAAACTGCGGTGGCGCCAATGGCCAAGCGCTGATTGCCGGCCGTGATCCAGGTGATCAAGCCATAACCCAAGGGGCCCACAATGCTGGCCAGGCGAATGGCAAAGGTCCACAAACCAAAGAACTCCGCCAAACGATGGCCAGGAATGAACAAGCCCGCCATGGCCCTGCCAGTGGATTGGCTAGAACCCATGCACACACCCGCCAAGGCAGCCGCCCACCAAAATACTTCTTTGCTGCTGGTCAGCGCTGCCAACACGCAAGTGATGCTCCACCCGACCAAAGTGATCGCCAGCGCCAATTTGTGACCGATGCGATCTTGCACATACCCAAACACCAAAGCGCCAAGCAAGGCCGCAATGTTCAACACAAAAATAAGGACCATGGTTTCTTGCGGCTGAAATCCAATGACCTGTTCGGCGTAAATGGCAGCCAAAGTAATGGCCACAGCCACACCGCCTTGATAGGCCACAGCACAGGCCATAAGTTGCATGAAATCTGTGTAGGCCTTGGCTTCTTGAAAGGTTTGACGCAACTGTTGCCAATGAGTGTTTGAGCGCTCGCGCGCAAATTGCGGTTTGGCGTGTTCCTTCATGAGCACAAAGGTGACGCATGCCGCCAGGGCATAAATGAGGGCTGTGACCAGCATGGTGACCGGCACAAACTGTGCGGCCGTTTGGCCCTGCCCTTGCGCCCACAGCACATAGGCCAAGCAAATGCCCAGCGCCAGCATGCCGCCCAAATAACCCCAGGCCCATCCCCAAGCACTGACTCGTCCCATGGCTTCGGGTGTGGCCAGTTCAGGCAAAAAGGCAGCCGTTAAAGATTCACCGTACGAGTAAAACGTGTTGGAGATCACAATGCAAACAACGGCCAAAGCCACCTGACCGGGCCCCACCCAAGCCAAGGCTGCGGTGCTGACGACGCAGGCGACTGTAAAAGCCATGAGCATTTTTTTCTTAGCAGCGTGTCGGTCGGCCCATTCTCCCAAGGCGGGCATGGTGAACATCACAATGGCGTAGGACACACTGAGCGCACTGGTCCAAGCCAATGTGGCCCACTCTGCTTGGTCAGCCACAGCGCCCACAAAGTAAGCTGCAAAGACCGCCGTGATGACCACGGTGGTGTAGCCAGAATTGGCAAAGTCGTACATGGCCCAGCCAAAGACTTCTCTGCGCTTGACACCTGGATTGAGCATGGCTAAGGGGCCAAGGCCTGATGAAATTTAAATTTGAGTTCAGTGCAAATGGCGTGGCCGACGGCCTCCGCCATGACCACCCTGTGGTCCACCGCCACCGCTGCCTCTGGGTGGTTTGCCCAATTCGAGGGAGCTGACCAAATCGCTGAAGCGCTCTGAAAAAAGCTTGTCAATTTCTTGGACCACACCACTGAGTTCTGAGCCATCAAAATGGCGCTCCATGAGGCCCACCACATCTTGCACCAGCAAATCTCTTTGAGCTTGCATGATGGCGGCAGGATCGGGGCCGACAAACAAAATGAGGAAATCATCGCGTGACTCAGCGCCGCGCGATTCATCTTCGTCTTCAAATTCTGTGTCGTAGAACGTGATTTCCAGCTGCGCGCCTGTAGCTGAAATTTCGTTGATGTTCATGCAGAGGTCATCTAGCACTTGGCGAAAATCATCGTCGCCGCGAACGGTCCAGCAAAGTTGGAGTTTGTGGTCGGCCGCTTCAAAACGGATGCCAGGCTCTTCTTCGTAAAGGCTTTGTGCACCTTCTGTGAGAGATTTGGCTCCTGCGTATTTCCAAAGGGGCTTGGCGGCTTCTTGGAGTGCCTTGAAGTCCACGTCATCGCGCAACAGGATTTCACCATGAACATGAATTTCAAAGGGTGCGCTGAAGGATGTCATGGCTGTCTACTTAGTCAATGGTGCCCCGAGCCGGAATCGAACCGGCACGCCCGTTATGCACGAAAGCGGCGGATTTTAAGTCCGATGTGTCTACCAATTTCACCACCGGGGCTAAAGCTCTATTGTGCCTTCAAGTTGAGCTTTTTTGAAAATAAAAAGCCCTCATGAGAGGGCTTTTGTTGATTCCAAAGTGAAAACTCTGGGCTCAATGGTCAAACAGCATTAACCGCCTTTTTTGGCACGCTTGCCAGGGTTCTTTTTGCTGCGCGTGGAAACGCCGCGCTCTAAGCTGACGCGTTGGCCGCGGCCGGTTGTGGGTAATGTGACGCCAGGCAATGCCTTCAAGGGCGGTGTGAATTTGCGATCAGCTTCGGTAACAATCTTATTGCCCATCAGTGGCTCCAGGAAAAAAAAGTTCAAGCCGATATTAAGCCACAGATTCGAGGCCACTTAGGCCGCTCCCCCTAAATTAGGCCTTATTCTTCCTGACTTTCTTGGAGTTCACTCAGGGACTTAAGGGCCCTGACTCGAGAAAGGCTGATGATGATGGCCTGAACCGAGAAGCCTGCCACCACCACCAACAAGCTGGTTAAATCGGAGAAAACTTCTCCCACAAAGCCACCTAGCAAAGCACCGATTGGCCGCGCGCCCGTACCCGCCACAATGTTGATGGCCGTGACTCGCCCCATCATGGTGTTGGGCGTCACACTTTGGCGCAAGGTGGTGGACGTGATGGTCCAAATGATGGGGCCGAATCCGAAAAGAAAGTAAGCCAATCCAGCGATTGTGGGCGTTGGCCAAAAATGAGTGAAGGCCATCACAGCAGCGGCCAACACAGAGAACAAAGGCCCCAACAAAATGGCATTGCCAAATGTCATGCGCGCCACAATTTTGGAAGCCATCAAGGATCCGGCAATCATGCCAGCGCCATAACAAGCCAAAGTCAGACCCACCTCACTAGAGCCCATGCCCAAGGTGCGAATGGCATACGGTACGTAAATCGCTTGCAACACAAACCAAGAAATATTCCACGCCACAGAAGTGAACAAAATAGGCCGCAAAAGATCGTGGGTCCAAACAAAATGAGCGCCGTCTTTGATCTCTAGCCAAGGATGTCGATCTGGTGCTGCTTGTCTGCCAGGTTCACTGATTTGATTCAAAAACCCCACAGCTGCCAAAGACAGCATGAGAGACAGTACGAATGAGGTGGATGCACCCATCCACGCAATCAGGGCACCTGCCAAGGCCGGACCGCCGGCAAAAGCCATGCTTCTTGCAAGTTCCAAGCGCCCATTGGCTTTGGCCAAATGCTCTCGGTTGACCAATGCTGGTACCAAAGAAGGCGCGCT
>CANFJC010000289.1 GCA_947447245.1 Comamonadaceae bacterium | reverse complement strand
GCGCGCTAGACATTGGGATGACTTCCACGGGCAAAGGAAAAGCACCCAGCACCGATACCAATTTGGATTCGTCGGCAATGCACACAAAGACCTTGGACTGCGCCGCTACAATTTTTTCACGCGTGAGCGCCGCGCCGCCGCCCTTGACCATGTGACCTTGGTCATTGATTTCATCTGCGCCATCAATGTACACAGCCAACTCGGCCACCTCATTGCTGTCAAAAACGGGAATGCCTAAAGCTTTCAATCTTGCCGTGGATGCTTCGGAACTGGACACAGCGCCCTTGATCTGATCTTTCATCGAAGCCAAGGCATCGATGAATTTGTTCACCGTAGAGCCTGTGCCAACGCCCACTATTTGGCCGGGCACCACATATTGAAGCGCGGCCTGGCCGACCAGGGCTTTGAGTTCGTCTTGATTCATAGGGTTTATTTGAGACAATGCTTGGATTGAATGAGATTATCCAATGTCCCTGAACCTTTACCCACTGGCGCGCCCCTTTTTATTCAACTTAGATCCTGAGACTGCCCACGATCTCACCTTGAATCAATTGGCCCAAACGCAGAATACATTTCTGGACAGGGCCTACCGACAACCCTGGATTGCCGACCCCGTCCAATTGGCAGGCCTGACGTTTCCCAACCGCGTGGGCATGGCGGCAGGACTTGATAAAAATGCAAGGTGCATTGATGGCCTCGGTGCCATGGGCTTTGGTTTTGTCGAAGTGGGCTCCGTCACGCCTTTGCCTCAACCGGGCAATGACAAGCCCCGCATGTTCAGACTGCCAGACGCCAAGGCTTTGATCAACCGACTGGGTTTTAACAACCAGGGGCTCGATGCGTTCGTGGCCAATGTGAAAAAATCCAAGTTCAGGAGTCAAGGTCGATTGCTGGGCCTGAACATTGGCAAGAATGCCATCACCCCCATCGAGCGGGCCACCGACGACTACCTCATCGGTTTGAGTGGTGTGTATGAACATGCCGACTATGTGACGGTCAACATCTCCAGTCCCAACACCAAGAACCTGCGCTCCTTGCAAACCGATGAGGCGCTGGACCAACTCTTGTCAGCCTTGAACGAACGCAAAATGGCATTGGCAGACACCCATCAAAAAAGCGTGCCCGTCTTTCTCAAAATAGCCCCCGACTTGGACGATGCGCAAGTCGCTGTCATTGCCCAAAGTCTTGTCAAACACCAAATGGATGGCGTGATTGCAACCAACACCACTTTGTCTAGAGATGCCGTGAAAGGCATGCCGCATTGTGATGAAGCTGGCGGCTTGTCGGGCTCGCCCGTGTTGGCAGGCAGCAACCGCGTCATTCGATTGTTGCGCCAGCACCTTGGCCCACAGTTTCCCATCATTGGCGTGGGCGGCATCCTCAGTGGTTACGATGCCGTCAGCAAAATAGAAGCGGGTGCCGATGTGGTGCAAATTTACACAGGGCTCATTTACAAAGGCCCCGCATTGGTCCACGAAGTGGCCAAGTCACTCAAGCAAATTTCTCAGAATTAAAGGCCCATCCCATTAGGCTTTGTGTTGCAAGGCTTGTGACACTTCGAGGGCAATGGCCAAGGAACTGGTCAGGCCCGGTGATTCAATGCCCAGCAAGTGAACCAGCCCCGACACGCCATGTGACGCAGGCCCCATGATGCCAAAGTCAGCAGCCTTCTCATGGGGCGCGTTGATTTTGGGCCGAATGCCGGCATAAGAAGGCATCAGAGCGCCATCTTTGAGGCCAGGCCAATATTTGCGAACCTCGGCATAAAAAGCATCGCCTCGGCTTGGGTTGACACTCAAATCATCGGGCGATTCAACCCACTCCACGTCGGGACCAAACTTGGCTTGGCCTGCTATGTCCAAAGTTAAGTGCACCCCCAAACCTGCAGCTTCTGGCACTGGATAGATCAAGCTTGAAAACGGCGATCTTCCAATTAGGCTGAAGTAGTTGCCCTTGGCGTAATAAGCCAGGGGCAGTTGCGCCAAATTGGAACCTGCAAACTGGCGGGCCACAGTGGGGGCAAGCAGGCCCGTTGAATTGACCACTTGCTCGGCCAAAAGTTCCGTGCCATCCACAGTGCGAACAATGAACTGTGTGTGCCCTGCCTCATGCACAACTTGGGCCGACATAAATGGCGAATTGAGGGCCAGCATGCCGCCTGCATTTTCAAAATCTCCCAGGTAACTCAACATCAGGGCATGACTGTCAACAATGCCCGTGCCGGGGGACCACAGCGCTGCCTCGCATTGCAAAGCCGGCTCCATGGCCTGCGCCTGAGCCGCAGTCAGCAAGCTCAGTTGATCGGCGCCCAATACGCCATTGGCATCGGCCTTGGCTTGAATCGAGGCCAATTGAAGGACTTGGGATTCAGAGGTGGCCACAATCAATTTACCGCACTGTTTGTGGGGTATGTGGCGTTCTTGGCAATAGGCGTAGAGCAATTTACGGCCCGCAACGCACAGTTTGGCTTTCAAGGATCCCTGAGGGTAGTAAATGCCCGCATGAATCACTTCACTGTTGCGCGAACTGGTACCTGTACCAAAGGCATCAGCCGCCTCCAAGAGCAGCACCTCCCGGCCTTCCAGTGCCAACTGGCGTGCCACGGCCAAGCCCACCACGCCGGCCCCTAAAACAATGGTTTGAATTCGATCCATGCCCTATTCTCGCTGACACACGCACGACAGTTCAATTTGAATCTTGCAGGCAAACTACTTTTTTTTCATTCAAACCAACACACCAAGGAGACCCATGAAGCTTTTCAACTTGCACAACAAAGTGGCCATCGTCACAGGCGCCAGTCGCGGTATTGGCCGATCGATCGCCTTTCAATTGGCGCGGGCCGGGGCCAAGGTCGTGATCTCCAGTCGAAAGCAAGATGCCTGCGAGGCCGTGGTCAAAGAGATTCAAGCAGAAGGCGGCACGGCCATGGCCATCAGCGCCAGCATTGCCGTGAAAGAACAGTTGCAGAACTTGGTCCAACAAACCCGCGAGACTTGGGGCCCCATTGACATCTTGGTTTGCAATGCTGCCAGCAACCCCTACTACGGCCCCACCACGGGCATGAGCGATGAAATCTTCAACAAGGTCATGCACAACAATGTTCTGTCTAGCTCGTGGCTTTGCACCATGGTCTATCCCGACATGAAAGCGCAAAAGGATGGCGCTATTGTGTTGGTCTCATCGGTGGGCGGATTGCATGGCTCATCGGTCATTGGCGCTTACAACATTTCCAAAGCCGCCGACATGCAATTG
>CANFJC010000288.1 GCA_947447245.1 Comamonadaceae bacterium | reverse complement strand
TCACCCTCTTGTTGGTGAGTGCCATTGCCTTGTTCAGTCTCTACGTGTACATCGCACTCAACTGGAGCTATTCAAGCGGTGAGCGAGCAGGCTTTTTACAAAAGGTCTCCCACAAGGGCTGGATTTGCAAAACATGGGAAGGCGAACTTTCTTTGGTGGCCATGCCTGGTGCCGCCCCCGAAAAATTTCTCTTCACAGTTCGCGATGAAGCCATCGCCCAAAAAGTAAGTGCCGTCGCAGGCAAGCGAGTGACCTTGAACTACGAGCAACACAAAGGGCTACCCTCCTCCTGCTTCGGCGACACCGATTACTTTGTGGTTGATGTCAAAGAAATTGAATAGACAAACAACCTAGACCTACATCTTCGGCACAAAGCCCAGAACTTCGCCATAAAACTTCAGCTCTGTTTCTAGCGAAGACACAATGGTCGAAGCTTGTCGAAATCCATGCCCCTCGCCTTCATAAGCGACATAGGCATGCTTCAGGCCTTTGGCTGCGCAAGCATCTCGAAAAGCTTCCGATTGTGAAGGTGGCACCACCTTGTCGTCCAAGCCTTGAAACAAAATCAAGGGCGAACTCAATTGATTCACATGCGTGATAGGTGAGCGCGCCATGTACAAGTCTTTTTCTGCGGGATAGGCACCAATCATGGTGTCCAAATATCGCGATTCAAAATCATGCGTGTCGGTGGCCAAAGTGCTGCAATCGGCCACGCCATAGTAAGAGGCACCTGCCGCAAAGCTTTTGCTGTGTACCAGCGCATTCAACACCGTAAACCCTCCCGCACTGCCGCCCCGAATGACCACCTTATCGGCAGCACAAACACCTTGTGAAATGAGCGATTCAACCACTGCCAAAACATCCTCACAATCCACCACGCCCCACTGCCCTCGAAGCAGATTTCGATAATGGCGGCCATAGCCCGAAGACCCACCGTAGTTCACATCCACCACAGAAATACCGCGCGATGTGAAATAGGCGTACTTCATCGAAAGCGTGGCCGAAGAATTGGCGGTGGGGCCACCATGCACCACCACCATCAAGGGCGGCTTTTCAGAAGGGTCAAAATCTGGATGGTGTGCTGCATGCAAAATGGCAAACACTTTTCGACCATCACCTCGAACGGCACTGATTTCATGGGGCTTCGGAAAATAACTGGCATCAACCGGCGCTTCAATCGAAGTGACCACCTTGGACACTTGCCAACTCAACAAATCAATTTCAACCAGTTGCGAAACCACTTTGCTACTCGCTCCCACTGCATACGCTTTGCTGCCCGAGACACTGAGCGATGGTTTGAAATCGATCAGTTCTGAATGCAAATCTTGCAAGGCACACGTCTGCGGATGAACACGCACAATTTTTCTAGCGTCCACAGCACCATGCACCGAAAGCACTTGGCCATCGGGCAGCACCGACAAAGCCCGCATGCCCAACTGCCAAAGCGGAAAGCCCCATTCAGTGGCCTCTTCCACCAAGTGCGTTATCTTGCCATTCAAATCAGCTTGCCAAAGATTCCACCAGCCACTTTGATCGCAAATGAAATAAAGCTCGTTGTGAGGCCCCCACTCAGGCGACAAACATGATGTTTCAACATCACCCGCCAAGATCCGCACATTGACCAATTGGCCGTTTGACACTTCTGCCACACGAAGCTCAGTGCCATCCCAAGGCATTTGAGGATGCTCCCATGCAATCCAAGACAAATAGCGCCCATCGGCAGAAAGCCTTGGGTGCGCATAAAAGTGCGAAGAAGCCTCCAAACTGCGCAGTGTTCCAACGCCATCTCGCTTCAAGCTCAGGGCTACCAAGTCGCGCTCTAAACGGCCTTCTTTGTGAACCTCGCGAATGCACCAAATTTCATCACCTGCAGCAATCATGTCGATATAGCGATGGCTCTGCCCAGCGGGTGGTTCAGGACTCAAGGGCTGCGGTTCACCCATCGGTTCGGAGATGTAAATGCGTTGATCGGCTTTGTTCACAAACGCCAACAGCGCTTGACCCTGAAACACAATCCCTAGCCAACTGATCCCCCCGTACTCATGCACTTGGCTTTTGGCACTCCAGGGAGATTTCAAAATATCGCCATGTTGGCGACTGACCACCAGCGTTCGCCCGGCTTCACTGGGCCTGACCTCATCCCACCAAAGGTCGTCGCCCATGGGCTGCGACCACATCAAGCTACTGCCCGCTTGGGCCAACAAACTGGCTGATAAAGGCGAGGGCCAAGCCCCAGGTTGGTGAGTTTGTTTCATAGGTTCTTTGTGAGCGCAATTCACTCATGCGCCTTTGAATCGGAAAACCCTCATTTTGCAGGGAAACTTTATAGATATGATGATTCCCAGTAAGTTATTGGATCCAAAAGGGAAAACATGATTGCCATCTATCGAAGCAGCATCACATTTTGTTTAGCTGGCTTGATTTCCAGCTTGGCTCTCACCTCCATGGTGTGGGCGCAACCCACCAAGCCCCTCAAATTAATCGTGCCGTTTCCAGCTGGTGGAACTGCAGATGTTCTCCCTCGCCTCCTTGCCGAAAAAATGCGAGCTCAATTTCCTGCAGGGGTTTTGGTAGAAAACAAGGCGGGTGCAGGTGGCAATATTGGCGCCGACTTTGTGTTCAAGTCGGATCCTGATGGCAGTACTTTGCTGGCATCACCGCCTGGCCCAGTTGCGATCAATCACCACCTCTATAAAAAACTGAGTTTTGATCCTACGCGTTGGCAGCCCATCACGGTCATGGCAACCGTACCCAATGTCTTGGCAGTCAGCCCTAAAGTTCAAGCCAAAAATTTAACTGAACTCATTGCTTATTTAAAAGCGAACCCAGGCAAAATGAGTTACGCCTCTCAGGGCAACGGGTCCACTTCACATCTCACTGCAAGCATGTTCATGCAGCTCACTGGAACCGAATTGATTCACATCCCCTACAAAGGCACAGCCCCCGCCTTGGTCGATTTGATGGCAGGAACAGTCGATATTTTCTTTGACAACCTCAGCTCCTCGATGCAGTTTCACCAAACTGGCAAGATTCGAATTTTTGCAGTGGCAGACGATCAACGCTCAAAAGCACTGCCCCAAGTGCCAACTTTCAGTGAGCAAAAATTGCCCGGCATGCAGGCGGTTACCTTTTTCTCAGTCATGGCGCCACCTGGCACACCTGCATCAGCCATGACGGCCATCTACAAGTCCTTTTCAGAAGCTTTAGCCAATCCAGAGATTAAGCAAAAGTTTTTAGAACAAGGTGCAGAGCCC
>CANFJC010000287.1 GCA_947447245.1 Comamonadaceae bacterium | reverse complement strand
TCTTTGCGCAACGTGACGCTGTGCGACCAATTGGTGGCGGCGTGTTTCAACAGCGCAGACTTCACAGAAGGACGCACCGCCTTCATGGAAAAACGCAAGCCAGTGTTCATCAACCGCTGAATTTTCTGCCATCAACTGCGAAAGACACTTCATGAAACTTCCTTTGTCTGGCCTTCGAGTTCTAGACCTCACGAATGTCTTGGCCGGCCCCTATTGCGGCATGGTCTTGGCAGACATGGGGGCCGATGTCATCAAACTGGAAAACGCCGACAAAGGCGACTCTTCTAGGCAATTTGAGCCGCAAGTCAACGGTGAGTCCTATTGCTTTGCAGTGCTTAACCGAAACAAGCAAAGCATTGCCCTGAACCTGAAAGACCCGGCAGGTTTAAAGATTGCGCACCAGTTGGCCGCGAAAGCAGACATCGTGATGGAAAACTTTCGCCCAGGCGTGGTCAAGCGCATGGGGATTGATTACGACAGCGTTCGGAAAAATAATCCCAGCGTGATTTACGCCTCCATGTCGGGCTTTGGTCAAACGGGGCCTTATGGCCAAAAAGGCGGTTTTGACATCATCGCCCAAGGCATGTCGGGCATCATGATGATGACCGGCCATCCTGGTGGTCGGCCTGCCAAAGTCGGCATCGCCATGAACGACATTGCAAGCGGTGTGACCGCGCTTTCTGGCATTTTGGGAGCGCTGATTGGCAAGCTGCGTTTTGGCGAAGGACAGTACCTAGAGACCTCGCTTCTGGAAGCAGGGTTGGCTTGGACGCCTTGGGAATTTGGAGCTTATTTTGGTTCTGGGGAAATCCCCGTTGCCACTGGCACGCGCCACCGACGCGCAGCCCCTTACCAAGCCTACCGAACACTTGACGGTTATGTCACGGTGGGCGCAGGATCGCAAAAAATGTGGGTGATTTTTTGTGAAAAAGTCATTACACGACCCGATTGGCTTAAGCGCCCAGACTACCTGACACAGGCCTTGAGGGTTAAAAATGTCGATGCGCTTGAACTGGATATTGAATCAGTCCTGACGCAACAAACGACTACCCATTGGGTCGAACTGTTGGATGCTGTGGGTATTCCAGCGGGCCCGGTTTTTGGCTATGAGCAAACCCTGAAAGATCCGCATGTGTTGGCTCGTCAAATGGTGCACGACATCGATCACCCCATCATTGGCCCCATGAAGACCTTGGGCTTACCGATCAAATCGAGTGGAACTTTGGCAAGCATTCGAATGCCAGCACCGTGGCTGGGCCAGCACTCTAGGTCTGTGCTTAGCCAGTTGGGCTATTCGGACGACGAAATGGACGCCTTGTTTGCGAATGGCACCGTGTTTGACCAGCACCACGATAAGTTACGACCTTCTGTTTGAGGGCTCACTCGAACACTCTACCAACAACTCTGGCGTTCAACTGTCTACGGTAATTTTGGCCCGACGAATCACTTCGGCCCATTTCAAGTTATCAAGCCGCATTTGCTCACTGATCTGGGCCAGGGGCATTCGGCCTATTTCTTCAACACCTGTCTTGCGCAATGCTTGAACAACCTCCGGGTCATCCATCGTTGCGCGAAAAACGGTGCGCAATCTGTCTAGGGCTTCGGCAGGCACACCGGCGTTGGTCACAAAACAGTTCCAAGGCTTTTCATCAAAACCTTCAAAGCCTTGCTCGGCAATGGTGGGGACATCAGGTAATGAACCTGAGCGCTGGGATGAAGAAACGCCCAGCGCGCGAATGCGCCCTGTCTGCATGTGAGGCATGGCTGGCCCCAGGGTTGAAACGGCCAAATCAACCTGTCCACCTACCAGATCGGCCATGTACTGGGCCGCTCCTTTGTAAGGCACATGGTTCAAGGAAATGCCTGCACGTTGCTTGAAAATTTCAGCAATCAAGTGATGGGGTGAACCCACACCGGCACTGGCGCAATTGAGTTTGTTGGGGTTGGCTTTCGCATAGGCAATTAAGTCTTGCAAATTTCGAACAGGCACAGAAGGATGGGCCACCAGCACAAACGGTAACTCGCCCAAATGGACCAAGGGCGTGAAGGATTTGAGCGGGTCATAAGACACTTTGCGCATGTTGGGCACGTAGGCAAAAGCGGTGCTGTCTATCAAATGAATGGTGTAACCATCGGCTGGAGCTTTGGCAGCCGCATCTGCCCCAATCGTTGTGCTGGCACCAGGCTTGTAGTCAAATACGATGGTTTGCCCCAACAGTTTTTCAGCCTTGCCCCCCACAATTCGGGCCCACTGATCAGCACCGCCGCCTGCAGGGTAGGGCACGATCAATCTGATTGGCTTGTCAGGAAATGGACCCCCCCACGCGCGGCCCATGCCACCCAAACTAGCTGCACCAATGCCGGCCCATTGAATCCATTCTCTTCTGCTGCTCATGGCTATCCTCTGTATTTGATCGATCATGCTAGACCCAAAGAGGTCTGAATTGAAGATAGGGTGTACCCCTATGAGAAGGCGAGACATTCGCTCACAAAAGTGGATTGATCAAGATTCAAAATTAGCTTAGGATTCCGATCACCACTTGTTACTTTAAAAAGGTATTTGCATGTACGATTTAATCAGCCGACTCTCATTCAAACAATTCATGACTGAGCAGTTGCCCAGCTTTTTAATGGCGTTCACCTTGGCTGAACTTTTTTACAAGTTTCACAGTTTCATGCTCGAAACCGGTGCTTTTTTAATCACTTGGTATGTCCTTGGCGCTATTCAATCCAAACTCAAGTTGGCTTTCATTCAAAAACCAACTGAGTTGGACAAGTGATCTTTTTTGACGACGCAAAAAATCAAATCTTTAAACAAGTAAAAGATTTGATTCCAAGGTCGTCAAATCTGATTTCAATAAAGTTGCTCGAAAACTGATGAGATCTTTTTTCAAAATACTCTCAAGACTCGCTATTTTTTCGTTGACCTTGTCAATCACTTCCTGACTGACAGCAATGGCTTGACTTGTTGGCGCTTCGTCACCTATCGACACAAGGCTGATTAAATCTGTCAGGCTGTCGCTCAGTCCGCCAGAGTGCCGCAGCACATCTCTGTGCGATTCGCGCTTGGGATCGATCAATGAAATTTCGATTTGTTTCAACTTCTCTAAGATGCTGCTAGAGCGGGTTTTTAAAGTGGCGTGTTTTGGCGTCAAATTCTTTTCTATCTCCAATAGTCGGCGTTTAACTTGGCGCATTTGATTGACTGCCACATTTAAATTAGACAAGGCTGCATAAAGTTTTTGCAGCAAAGCCAACTGTTTCTCAAGTGCATTTTTTGCAATTTTGAGACGTGGGTCCATCAACAC
>CANFJC010000286.1 GCA_947447245.1 Comamonadaceae bacterium | reverse complement strand
GAGTGACATTCGAGATGATCTGGAAAAAACAGTTGACCGCATCTGTCAAGAGCACTGCCTTAAAGAAGTCTTCATGTCGAGCGAGTCTGGCGTTTGGCCTCAAGCACTTTGGCAGGCCCTGGAAGAAGTCGGTCTGCCACAAGCTTGCTTAAGTGAAGAACAAGGCGGCAGTGGCCTGTCCTTTGACGATGCGATGTTTGTGCTGCGGCGCAGTGCTTATCATGCCGCACCTGTTCCCTTGGCCGAAACTTTCTTAGCCAGCCGTTTACTGAGCGCCGCAGGTCTGAAAGTGCCAGGGGGTGTTTTATCGGTAAGCGTGGCCCATGCCAAAGACAGTTTAGAACTCCAAGGGAGTCAGAACTCCCCTAGCCTTTCGGGTCATGCACACCGCGTACCTTGGGGCTTGTCTTGTGACCATCTGGTCGTGGTGGCTCAACGCGAAGGTCAGTCCTACATTGTCTTGATCGAGCGCGAAGCCCTGGGTCAAAGTCAATCGGAATGGGTCAAAAATTTAGCAGGCGAGCCAAGGGTTCAATTTGATTTTGTCAATACACCGGTCAGCGCCTTTGCTCCTTTAAGCAATGCCAAAGAACGCTTGTTGCGTGAAGGCGCATTAATGCGCTCCGTTCAAATGGCAGGAGCATTGCAGCGTTCTTTAGAGTATGCCTTGCAATATGCCAATGACCGTGTTCAATTTGGCCGACCCATTGGCAAATTCCAAGCTGTGCAGCACATGCTGGCCGTTTTGGCCGGCCATGTGGCAGCCAGTGCAGCCGCTGCCGATGCTGCCATTGAGCTTTCGGCTGAAGCACCTGAAGAGTTCTTCATCGCTGTTGCCAAATCTCGGGTGGGCGAAGCTGCTGGAAAAGGCGCTGAAATTGCACACCAAGTCCATGGTGCCATGGGCTTTACCCGCGAGCACAATTTGCACCATCTGACACGCCGTCTTTGGTCATGGCGCGATGAGTTTGGCAATGAAACCCATTGGCAAACTCGAATTGGAGAAATGGCTTTGAAACAGGGTGCAGACAAACTTTGGCCATTTTTGACACGTTTGTGATTTTCAACTGAATCAGGAGAATGAACATGCTGAAGCGGAACTTCCTTTTAGCGGCCACTTTGACCACCATGGCCTTGACTGGCAATGTCTTTGCTCAGGACAAAGAATTTCCGACAAAGCCACTTCGTATTTTTGTGCCCTTCACTGCTGGCAGTGGTTCTGACACGTCGGCCCGCTTTTTTGGTGACCGTTTGGCCAAACAATTTGGTCAAACCGCACTGGTTGAAAACAAACCAGGCGCCAGTGGCATCATTTCTGTTCAAGCACTGCTCGCGCTTCCAGCGGATGGCCATGCCATTTTGCTGGCCAGCAACTCACCCATTTCGGTCAATCCGATCAGCATCAAAAACTTGCCCTATAACCCCATGACCGACCTGACCCCACTGGCTGGTCTATCGCGAAACATGAACGTTTGGGTTGTCAATGGCAACTCCAAATTCAACAGCTTGAAGGATGTGGTTGAATATTCTAAAAAGAACCCTAGCAAGCCTTTGAGCTTGGCCAATTACTCAGCCGGCTACCGATTGGCTGGTGAATGGTTTACCAGCATGACCAACGTCAAGTTCAATCACATCTCCTACAAAGGCGGTGCGCAAATTTTCACCGACCTCATGGGTGATCAGCTCGACATTGGCATTGCAGATCTAGGCGGTGCCGCCGCTTTGATCAAGGCCGGCAAACTCAAAGCCCTTGCTGTATCTGGTGAAAAACGCCACCCCGAGTTTCCGAACATCCCCAACTTCATTGACAGCGGCTTTCCAGAGTATGTGAACTATTCATGGACTTCTTTCTATGTCAAAGCAGGCACGCCAGAAGCCATTAAGAAAAAACTCATTGATGCGCTTGTGAAAATTCGCGATTCCAAAGAAGGTTCAGATTTCAATCTGGCATCGGGCGCGGACAGCATGCCCTTTTTTGGCGACAGCATGCAAAAATTCCAGCAAGACGAGTTAGAACGGTTTACCCGAATTGCCAAGGCAGCAGGAATACAAGCTGAATGATTGACGCGCACAAGAGCATGTACAGATCGGATTTGCTTTCTGGCAAACGCATTCTGATCACTGGCGGTGGCACGGGGCTGGGAAAAAGTATCGGCCAACGATATGTTGAGTTAGGCGCAAATCTAGTCATCTGTGGCCGAAGAAAAGAAGTTCTTGATCAGACTGCGAAGGAATTCAAAGACCGCTTGGGCGTCAGCATTGAAACCCATGTGTGTGATGTGCGTGATGCCAAAGCGGTTGAGGCCATGATGGATGCCATATGGGCAACGGGTCCTTTGGATGTATTGCTCAACAATGCCGCTGGCAATTTTTTAGCTCGAACCGAACGATTATCTACACGCGCATTTGATGCAGTTGTAGACATCGTGCTCAAAGGTTCAGCTTATTGCACCATGGATGTGGGACGACGCTGGATTGAAGCCGGACGCAAAGGCACGGTCATGCAAATACTGACACAGTCGGCCATGACAGGCATGCCCTTTACCGTCCCCTCTGCCATGGCCAAAGCAGGCGCACTGGCCATGATCCGAAGTTTGGCTGTGGAATGGGGACCCTATGGCATTCGCACGGTTGGCGTTGTGCCAGGGCCCTTTCCTACTGAGGGCGCGTGGTCCAGATTGATGCCCAAAGAGCGAATTGGAGAAGCACCCATTGAACAAGGCGTTGCATTAAGGCGTGTTGGCGAACACCATGAATTGGCGGACCTGTGCGTTTATTTGATTTCCGACAGCGCCGCATTCATCACAGGTGAGGCTGTCATCATTGACGGGGGTCGTTGGTTGCAAGGTGCAGCTGGCCCGTCGGCTTACAACATGCAGCAGTGGCCCGACAGCACTTGGGAAAGCCTCAAACCTAAGAAGTCAAAAGAATGAGCAACACCACGGACTTGTCGAACGGACCTCTCACAGGCATTCGCATTTTGGATCTGACCTCCGTCGTTTTAGGACCCCTGGCCACTCAAATTCTGGGAGACTATGGCGCGGAGATCATCAAAGTTGAAAGCCTAGAGGGTGATTTGATGCGCGCCAATGGCGTCCATCTTGCTCCCGGCATGAGTTCCATTTATTTGACGATCAACCGCAATAAGCAGTCCCTTGCTCTAGACCTTAAAAGTGAAGCTGGCAAATCAATTTTGCGCCAATTGATTCCGCGTGTTGATGCTGTTGTGCACAACATGCGAGTGTCTGCGATCGACAAGCTTGGCTTTGGGTATGACGAAGTGGTCAAACTCAACCCCCAAATTGTTTAT
>CANFJC010000285.1 GCA_947447245.1 Comamonadaceae bacterium | reverse complement strand
CATCAAATTGTCTTGGCAGGCGGCAAACCAGACGGTCTGAGCTTCAATGCCATCAACCAAATTTCGTTTCGTGTACAGGGGCTTGATGTGCTACGGGCTGTCAAAGCCTTGGCCGAGCAAGACCCTAGCACCACCGAAATGCTTTGCGTGACCCATGGCAATGCCATATCGATTTATTTCCGAGACCCTGAAGGCAATCGAATTGAGGCCTTTGTCGATACCCCCTGGTATTGCGAACAACCCCTTCGCGAAATCGTTGATCTCAACCAAGACGATGCAGCCATCCTTGCGCAATCAGAAAAAATTGCCAGCTCTCGCCCCAAATTTCAATTGCGCTCAACATGGCAAGCCGAAATGGCAAACCGCATGGGCTACACCCCTTTTTAACTTGAAAGAACCACCATGAAACTCATTAGCTTCTTGCTTCACAACACCCCATGCTATGGCGCAGTTCAGGGCAACAAAGTTTTAAACCTCACCCCTATCTTGGGCGCTACAGCGCCAGATCTCAAGACCCTCATCGCCAAAAAAATGTTTGCACAAGCGGCAGATGCATTGAGCAAAAACGCACCTGATTTAAATTTTGACGACCTGTCACTTTTACCGGTCATTCCCAATCCAGAAAAAATCATGTGTGTGGGTTTGAACTACCACGATCACGTGAAAGAAACAGGCCGTGACCTCACTGAAAAACCCGCTATTTTTTCACGCGTCAATTCTTCGCAAGTCGGGCATGGCCAAGACATCATGCGCCCACAAGAGTCGCATCGCCTCGACTACGAAGGTGAAATCGCCATCATCATTGGCGAAGGCGGCCGCCGTATTTCGGAAGCTGATGCTTGGAAGCACATTGCTGGCTATTCTTGCTACAACGATGGCTCCGTGCGCGATTGGCAAAATTTCACCACCCAGTGGACTGCTGGTAAAAATTTCTGGCGTACCGGCGGCTTTGGCCCTTGGATGGTCACTGCCGATGAAATCAAACCTGGTCAAACCTTGACACTCAGCACACGCTTGAATGGTGTTGAGTTGCAACGCGCCACCACCGACATGATGATCCACAGCATCCCTCGACAAATTGCTTACATCTCTACCTTCATTCCGCTTGAACCCGGCGATGTGATTGTGAGCGGCACGCCAGGCGGTGTGGGCAACAAACGCACGCCCCAAGTTTTCATGAAACCCGGTGATGTGGTGGAAATTGAAGTTGACGCCGTTGGCATTTTGCGCAACACCATCAAGGACGATGTCGCATCATGAAGGTCTTCAAACTCTTGCTGACGCTTAGCCTGGCCTTAGGCTTGACGCAAACGGCTAGCGCGCAAGACAATTGGCCTCAAAAACCCATTCGCCTTTTGCTGGGATTTCCGGCAGGCGGCGGATCGGACATCGTGGCCCGTCTGGTTGCTAAATCATTGGGCGATCGCATTGGGCAAAGTGTGGTGGTCGACAACAAACCGGGCGCGGGCGGCAACATCGCCACAGAAATCTTGGTTCGCGCACCGGGTGATGGCTACACTTTGTTATTGGTCCCCAGCGGACATGCGAGTGGTGCAGCGATGAAGAAATCGCTGCCCTTTGATCCCGTCAAGGATCTGGCATGGGTCAGCACCATCACAACTTACCCTCTGGCTTTCACCGTCGCACCCAACTCGCCCATCAAGTCTTATGCTGACTTGATCCAAAAAGCCAAAGCCGAACCCAACAAGTACACTTACTCTTCCGTGGGCATTGGCACTGCCATGCACTTG
This sequence comes from Comamonadaceae bacterium, assembly GCA_947447245.1. Classification (GTDB taxonomy): domain Bacteria; phylum Pseudomonadota; class Gammaproteobacteria; order Burkholderiales; family Burkholderiaceae_C; genus Limnohabitans_A. The sequence continues at coordinate 1,598 of CANFJC010000285.1, read as the reverse complement.
GCCGCAGAATGGGCTTTTGGCGATGCCAATGTGCAGGTCACGCACATTCCCTTCAAAGGCGGCACAGGCCCCATGACCGAGTTGCTGGCTGGCCGTTTAGATGTCATGGTTGACACCATGACATTGACGGCTTCGCTTTTAAAAGACCAGCGCGTACGGGCTATTGCCGTGACATCACCACAGGGTGCAAGTCCTGTTCAAGGTGTGCCCGCCATTGCCGATCAATACCCTGGCGTGGTGTTTGAATCATGGCTGGGCATTGCAGCTCCTGCCAGTACACCGCCAGAATTGGTCGAACGATTGAACAAAGAACTTCGAGCAGTTCTCAATCAAGAGGATGTGAAACAAAAACTCATTTCATTTGGGGGCTCGCCCACGGCCAGTTCACCGAATGAATTCAAAATGCGTGTCGAAAGAGACATCCGCAGTTTGAAAAAAGTGATTCAAGATAAAAAGATTGAACTTGAATAAATACAAGGCATTGAAATGACACATGACATGACACAGCAATTGCGCATTCGGCAACTGGTAGAAAACTGGGCCATCTGGCGCGATGCAGGACTTTGGGACAAATTTCGCACCGTCTGGCATGACGATGGCGTCATGATGGCCACTTGGTTTCAAGGCCCCTTCGAAGAATTCATCAAGGTCACCATTGAGGGCTGGAACAAGGGCGTCAGCATTTTGCACTTCTTAGGCGGCTCGTCCATTGAGGTCCAAGGTAAACGCGCCATTTCACAAACAAAAATGACCATCTCGCAGCGCGGCTTGGTTGAAGGCGTGCTCTGCGATGTCGTTTGCACAGGTCGTTTTTACGACTTCTTTGAAGAGCGCGATGGTCAATGGGGCTTGGTTCATCGCCAACCCATTTATGAAAAAGATCGAATTGATCCGGTAGATCCATCGGCCGTTCTTAAATTAGATGCCCAAGCCCTGTCTAAATTTCCAGAAGGTTATCGGCACTTGGCCTACATTCAAACGCGCATTGGCTATACCGTGAAAATGGACATGCCCATGCTCAAGGGCGAAGTTGTGCAAGATCTTTATCGACGTGGTGACAACTGGTTAAAAGGTTTGCCTTTAGAACGCTAAAGAGCTGGCCTAGCAGGGCCTGGTAAGCCCTGCTCAAAAAAAGCTTTGACGCTGCGCCATGGCACCCATGCGCGCACTGATTTCAAAAAACTCTGCCACCGTGTCATCAATGATGTCTTTGGCAGACTTGACTGAATCAATCAAACCAGCAGACTGTCCCGCCAATGCAGGCGCCGCTTCCATGTCGCCTTTGAAGTAAACATTCAAGATACCTTTCATGTCGTCAAATGACATGATGCCCTGCTCATGAATGACACTGGTGCGCTCAGACTTAAGGGCGCGAATACAAGGCGTTGATTTGGTATTCAACATCCAAGTCCCCGTTTCTTTAGAACTGACAATGGCATTTTTAAAGTTGTCGTGTACAGGGCTTTCTGCACAACTGACAAAACGCGTGCCCATTTGAATGGCTTCTGCACCCAAAGCAAAGGCTGCCGCCATGCCTCTGCCATCGCAAATACCACCAGCTGCAATCAGGGGCACATCGACCTTGGCTCGAATCGCTT
>CANFJC010000284.1 GCA_947447245.1 Comamonadaceae bacterium | reverse complement strand
TGCCCTGATGTCTGCCCAACCACCATGCAAGAACTGGCAGAAGTCAAGCGCTTGCTTGGGCCAGATGGTGACAAACTTCAAGCTGTGTTTGTCACGGTTGACCCTGAGCGCGACACCACCGAATTGTTGAAGGCCTATGTTGAAAATTTTGATGCCAGCTTTGTGGCCTTAAGACCTACGCAAGAGCAACTTCCGGTCATTGCCAAAGAGTTCAAAATTTATTTCAAGCGGGTCGAAGGCAAAACACCGACCAGCTACACCATGGACCACTCTGCAGGCAGCTACACCTTTGACACACAGGGCAGGGTGCGATTGTTTAACCGTTATGGCGTGGGTGCGCAGGCGCTGGCAGATGATTTCAAGTTGTTGTTGAAAAAATAAATCAGATGATCTGTGCCAGCATCAATAAAAAAGAGGGCCTAGGCCCTCTTTTTGTTGGAGAAGAAAGATGGCAATTACGCTTGTGCGTACTCCGTCAAAGCTGCTTTCATCTTCTTCATGGCCGCCACTTCAATTTGGCGAATGCGCTCGGCACTCACGCCAAACTCATCGGCCAAGTCGTGCAGCGTGAGGCCGCCCGAGCCATCGTCGTTCACTTTGAGCCAACGCTCTTCCACAATTCTGCGGCTGCGTTCGTCCAGTGAGGCCAGGGCTGTGGCAATGCCATCGCTGGCCATCAAGTCGCGCTGGTGCGCTTCAATCATGGCCGTGGGTTCGTGGTGCGCATCGGCCAAATAGGCGATGGGGCCATATGCTACTTCACCGGCATCCGAGGGGGATGGGTCAAGTAGCACATCGCCGCCAGACATGCGCGTTTCCATTTCCATCACTTCTTCGCGTTTGACATTCAGGTCTTTGGCCATGCTGTCAATTTGAGAAGCCGTGAGGGTGTCGCGGTGTGTGCCTGTAGCTTCGTCGGCTTCGGCTTTGAGGCCTTGCTTCATAGAGCGCAAGTTGAAAAACAATTTGCGCTGTGCCTTGGTGGTGGCCACCTTCACCATGCGCCAGTTCTTCAAGATGTACTCGTGAATTTCGGCCTTGATCCAGTGCATGGCGTAACTGACCAAGCGCACGCCTTGATCGGGGTCGTAGCGCTTCACGGCTTTCATCAAGCCGATGTTGCCTTCTTGAATCAGGTCAGCATGGGGCAAGCCATAGCCCAAGTATTGACGTGCAACAGAAACCACCACGCGCAAGTGCGAAAGCACCAGCTTTCCGGCGGCTTCGAGGTCGTTTTCGTTTTTCAGTTTGCGCGCAAACTCTTGCTCTTGCTCAGGGGTGAGCATGGGCATGCGGTTGACCGCAGAGATGTACGCATCGAGGTGGCCCAACGAAGGCACTACGGCCCATGGATTCTTCAGGGTGAGTGCAGTGTCGAGGGATCCAGTGAGGTTTGTCATACCAGAACTCCTTTCCATAATGGATCGGATTTTAGCACTCTCTTGCGAAGAGTGCCAAGTCTATAACTTATTGATTTGATTGATATTTATCAATATTCCTGACTGTTCATGAGGTCTTTCATCGATTCCATGGGGATTAGTGCCCCTCGGTGCTGAATGACCCTGGCGGCCAAGGCATTGCCAAATGCCGCCGCAATTTCAGCATTTTTGCCGCACAAGCGACGGCTTAAGTAAGCTGCTGCAAAAGAGTCGCCAGCGGCTGTGGTGTCGATCACCTGCTGCACGTGTTGCGTCGCAATGCTGATCCATTCCACGGTGTTTTCTTGTCGCACCAAGGTGTTTATGGCACCGCGTTTGATCACCACTTCTGGGATGGCCAAACTTTGTGCGTGCTGCAGCGCTTCCTCTAAAGTGGCGCAATCAAAGACGGCTTGGTGATCGTCCAGAGTGATCATGGCGGTGTGGCATGCGGCAAAGGCTTCAAGGTATACGCTTTGTGCCAGATTGCGATTTGTCCAGAGCTTGGGCCTGAAGTTGTTGTCAAACACCACACGGCAGCCTGTGGCACGAACTTTTTGAAGCATGGCGAAAAGTCGCTTGCGAGAGGCTTCGTCCAGAATGGCCAAGGAGATACCGCTGAAGTAAATGCAGTCGAAGTGACTCGCTGCTTTTTCTAAAGCAGTTTCAGTTGCTTGAAAATAAGCACGGGCTGCGCTGTTCTCGCGCCAAAAATGAAAGCTGCGTTCGCCCTTGTCATCTGTCTCAATGAGGTACATGCCGGGCAATTTGCCTTCGATCGTTTCAACGGCACTGAGGTTGATGCCCAAACCTTGCCAAGCCTGTTTGAGTTGTAGGCTGAGTGGATCAACACCCAGTCCAGTGGCGTAACTCACTTCGATGTCTTTAACCGAAGCGCAACGCCGCAAGTAAACAGACGTGTTGAAAGTGTCGCCGCCATAAGACAACACGCAAGGCCCAAAGCCATTGGCTTGGACTTCCAGCATGCATTCGCCGATGGCGATGAATTGAATGGCTTGGTTCACAAAATGCTCAGTGCGATATTGGCTTTGCAGATGAGAGACGTTTTGGGGTGCAGCATGCAGGTTTCCTTGAAACGAGTCGTTTATCTGACCATGGCTGGCATTTTGGGATTGAAGGTCCAGCCCGGAATTAAATATTGCATGGCCATGGCATCGTTGCGCGCGCCCAAACCGTGTTGCAAATAAAGTTGATGTGCAGCTTCTACAGCCTCCATGTTCAGCTTGACGCCCAAACCAGGCGCGGTGGGTACATCGATCATGCCGTCCTTGATTTGCAGCGGCTCTTGCGTGAGGTACTGTCCGTCTTGCCAAATCCAATGGGTATCAATGGCTGTGACTTTGCCGGGCGCTGCTGCCGCGCAATGCGTGAACATCGCCAAAGAAACATCAAAGTGGTTGTTGGAATGGGAGCCCCATGTGAGGTCGTACATTTGGCACAACTGTGCCACACGCACAGAGCCTTGAAGCGTCCAAAAATGAGGATCGGCCAAAGGAATGTCAACCGACTGAAGTTGAATGCTGTGTGCCATTTCACGCCAGTCGGTGGCAACCATGTTGGTGGCAGTTGGCAAGCCTGTAGCGCGCTTGAATTCGGCCATGACTTCTCGCCCAGAAAAAACGCCTTCAGCGCCACAAGGATCCTCAGCATAAGCCATGGTGTTGCGATGATCTCTCAGCAAACGGATAGCGTCTTTGAGCAGCCAGCCACCGTTGGGGTCTAAGGTGATGCGCGCTTCTGGGAATTTTTCATGCAGGGCGACGATGGCCTCAACTTCCTCTTCAGCGCGTAAGGCGCCGCCTTTGAGTTTGAAGTCTTGAAAGCCGTAACGGTCTTGCGCGGCTTGTGCCAAACGCACGATGGCCTCAGGTGTGAGGGCCGCTTCGTGGCGCAAGCGTTGCCAATCGTTGTG
>CANFJC010000283.1 GCA_947447245.1 Comamonadaceae bacterium | reverse complement strand
GTTGTGCTCTTTCGCATTGACGATGCGGATGCTGTTGTCTTCTGCAGTCGACTTGCGAATGATTTTGTTGAGCGATGGTATGGTGGCTTCTGCAACTTTGACAATGCCACCCAACTCGCCCATAGCCTGCGCATACTCCCGCAAAGCCAAAGCCGTATGCGAAGAAGCATGATTCCGAACGTCCTCGGGCATGCCTTCCGCCACAACGTAGCCTCCAGCATCACCGCCTTCTGGGCCGAGATCAATCAGCCAATCACTGGCTCGAATCACATCCAAATTGTGCTCAATCACAATCAATGAATGTCCACCTTCAAGCAGCTTGCGCAATGCACGCATCAACTTCGCAATGTCATCAAAGTGCAAACCCGTAGTCGGTTCATCGAATAAAAACAGCGTACCCTTTTTGGCCAAAGACTGTTTGCTGGCAGTGGCCGTCTTCGCAGCCCCCGCCAAGAACCCAGCCAACTTCAAACGCTGAGCCTCACCCCCCGACAGCGTGGGCACAGGTTGCCCCAACTTCACATATTCCAGACCCACATCCACAATCGGCTGCAAGGCACGAATCACATCGCGGTCTTTGGCGAACAACTCCGCTGCTTCGCTCACTGTGAGGTCAAGCACATCGGCCACATTCAAGTAACGCGCATTCACGCTGCCCATGACTTGGCGTTCAATTTTGATTTCCAAAATTTCAGGTCGATAACGCTTGCCATCGCAATCGGGGCAACGCAAATACACGTCGCTTAAGAACTGCATTTCAACGTGTTCAAAGCCTGAACCGCCGCAGGTTGGGCAACGTCCATCGCCGCTGTTAAAGCTGAACTTGGAAGCTGTGTAGCCGCGCTGCCTAGACAAGGGTGCCACTGCAAATATTTCTCGGATGGCATCCCATGCACCCACATAACTTGCGGGGTTGGAGCGCGCTGTTTTACCAATGGGCGATTGGTCTACAAACACCACATCGCTTAAATGATCGGCGCCCATCAGGCGGTCGTGCGAGCCCGGTGTTTCGGTGCTCTTGCCAAAGTGCCTTAAGAGCGCAGGCGCCAAAACGTCTTGAATCAAACTTGATTTGCCCGAACCACTCACACCCGTGACGCACACCAAACGTTGCAAGGGAAATTCAATCGACACGTCTTTGAGGTTGTGCTCTTTGGCGCCTTCCAAAATTAGGCGCGGTGTGTTGTCGGTCACCAAGCGTTTGAAGCCCATGCCCACTTGCTTGCGGCCGCCCAAATATTCGCCGGTTAAGGTGTCTGCGTTTTTAAGATCTGCCGTGCTGCCGTCAAACACAATCTGACCGCCCTTTTCGCCAGGGCCTGGGCCCATGTCAATCATGCGATCGGCGGCCATCATCACGGCGGGGTCGTGCTCAACCACCACCAAGGTATTGCCTGCATCTCTGAGTCGGTGCATGGCTTGCGTGATGCGATTCATGTCACGCGGGTGCAGGCCAATGCTGGGTTCGTCTAAGACGAAAAGCGTGTTGACCAGCGAGGTGCCCAATGCCGTTGTGAGGTTAATGCGCTGTACTTCACCGCCGCTCAGAGTGCGACTTTGGCGGTCTAGGGTGAGGTAGCCAATGCCGACATCGCAGAGGTATTTGAGTCGGTTGGTGATTTCTTCAAGAAGCAGTTTGAGCGCTTGCGCTTCGCCGTCTTGGCTGTTTTCTTGAATGGCGGTGGCCGACATGCGATCGAAGAAAGCTCTGAGCTTGTCGATGGGCATGATCATCAAATCGTGCAGGCTGAGGCCGGGCAATGCTTCGAGTTGTTTGCGCGTCCACTTCACGCCTTTGGGCAAGAAACGTTTTTCTTTGGGCAGTGTGGCGTCGGCATCTTGTGCGCTGCCTATGCGCCACAAAAGGCTGTCTGTTTTAAGTCGGGCGCCACCGCAAGAACCGCATTCGGTGTAGCTGCGGTATTTGGACAAGAGCACGCGAATGTGCATCTTGTAGGCTTTGCTTTCGAGGTAGGCAAAGAAGCGGTGCACGCCATACCACTGCTGGTTCCACTTGCCATTCCAGTTGGGCGATCCTTCAATCACCCATTGCTGTTGTTCTTTGGTGAGCTTGAACCAAGGTGTGTCACGCGGAATGCCTGCCGCTTCGGCATGGCGCATCAAATCATCTTGCGCTTCTTTCCAAGCAGGTGTTTGAATGGTTTTGATGGCACCCGATCTGAGGGTGAGTTTTTCGTTTGGAATGACCAATCCAAGGTCAACACCAATTACTCGTCCAAATCCACGACAAGTTTCGCAAGCGCCTACCGCCGAGTTGAACGAGAACATAGAAGGCATAGGCTCGGGATACCGCAAGTCGCTTTCGGGGCAGTGCAGTCCTGCCGAGAACCGCCACATGTTAGTTCGATCGCCTACGGCGCCCGAAGTTAATTGATTGCCGCCTGCGGCGGCAAGAGAGACATTGGCAGCCGGTGAATTGATGTCCGCCGAATTGGATGAATTGCGGTCGGATAAATTGGGGTCAGATCCAAATAAATTGGGAGAGCCCGAAGAGGGCGAATCCATTTTTTTTGGCTCTGACCCCAATTGAGGGTCTCCCGCCAAAGAAGTCTCTTCCACCACATAAACATTCAACCGCCCACCTCTTTTGAGCGCCACCTCAATGGCCTCGACCACTCGAGCCTTCTCAGCAGTCCCCAACCGAAACCTATCCGCCACCACATCCAAAACCTTGCGCGGCCCAGTGGTCGTAGCCACTTCCCTCTCAGCCTGCACCTTGGTAAATCCACTGGCCGACAACCACTGCTCAACCTGCTCAGCAGTCGTATTGGCTGGCAGCTCAACAGGAAAAGTTAAAACCAATCTAGGATCACCCGCAGCTTCAGCCCTCTTAGCCAACTCAGCATAAATAGACTCAGGCGTATCGTGCTTCACAGGCTTGGCTGTATCACGATCATGCAAATGCCCCAATCTGGCAAACAACAACTTCAAGTGATCGTTCAACTCCGTCATCGTGCCCACCGTGGAGCGGGAACTTCTAACGGGATTGGTTTGGTCAATGGCAATGGCTGGCGGCACACCTTCCACTTTGTCCACGGCGGGTTTGTCCATGCGGTCTAGGAACTGCCTGGCATAGGCGCTGAATGTTTCGACATAACGCCGCTGGCCTTCGGCAAACAAGGTGTCGAACACCAAGCTCGACTTGCCTGAGCCACTGGGCCCGGTGACGACGGTCAGCTCCCCAGTGCGGATGTCCAAATCAATGTTTTTGAGATTGTGCTGACGAGCACCGCGAATCTTGATAAAACCGTTGGACATAGGGGCAAGCTTTGTGGGTGGAGGCCAAACATTTTAGGCTTGCATTGAAATTTAAATGGGGTCAGATCAACATTAATT
>CANFJC010000282.1 GCA_947447245.1 Comamonadaceae bacterium | reverse complement strand
TCAGGACAGCTGTTTTATTTTCAAAATTGCGAATCATGATTTGACCTTCTTCAAAATAAATCCGTTGCGAGGAAAATGAACATGAACTGTGCCAGTGCGAATGTCTTCGCGGCGCAGTGTGAGCCGTGTTTTGGTCGCAGCCACCAAAATGCCTGGCGTGGGCTCAAGCCCAAAATTGTCAGCGGTGATGGTGACTTCTGATCCGAGATCAATGCCATGCTCATTGACAAAGGGCAGTGAGGCCACGTCGATGGGCGTTGCTTGATGGGCCACCTCGAGAGCTTGTTCAGCAGTCATCTTTTCACTTGAGCCATGACCGATGGCTTTCATGCGAGTCATCCAATCTTTCAGCAAAGGCGTCGCATCCAAAATGCCCGACAAACTGGGCGCACGCTCTAAGGTGAACCACATGGGATGGTAAGCAGAAAAATCGGCAATGCTGGGGAGATCGCCCATCAAATAGGCATGCTCAGTGAGCATGTCAGACAAACGGCGCAACTGGCTTTTGTAAGTGCTTGTGCCTTCCCCAACGGCCATGCGCGGCGCACCCCCTCGCATGGCAGCGCGGTCTGCCACAAAGGCTTGAATGCCTTCTTCAGGCACACCCGCAAACACATCGGCAATGCCAGCGGGTTGAAAGTTGTAGGCCATGGCAGCAGAGAAAACTTGGCTGTCTGCCCACTGCGCCACAATTCTAGAAGCGCCATTGACGGGGGATGGATACAGACTGGGCACAGGAGCGATCTTGTCAAGCACATCTGCAATCAAGGCGGTATCGCAATAAATGTCGGCACCGATCTGCATCACGGGTGTACGGCGATAACCGCCGGTGAGTGCCGTCAGGTCTGGTTTGGGCATGATCCTGGGAATGATCACACTTTGCCAAGCCAACTTCTTGTAGCCCAAAATCAGCCGAATTTTTTCAGCAAAAGGCGATGTTGGGTAATGGTGCAGGATCGGTTGACTCATGGCTTTTCCTATTCAAGTCACAGACAAAGTTAAATCAACTTGACCACTTGTTTGCCAAAGTTTTGACCTTTGAGCAAGCCCATGAAGGCTTCAGGTGCAGCGGCTAAACCTTGTGCAATGGTTTGGCGGGGGTTGAACTTGCCGCTGGCAATGAGTTCTGCCAATTCGGCCAAGGCCTCAGGCCAAACTTCCATGTGCTCACTCACAATGAAGCCCTCAATGGTCATGCGACTTTTTAAAATCAAAGTGGGGTTGGTCATGGCCAAGGGTTCGCCGTTGTAGCCGGCAATCATGCCGCACACTGCAATGCGCGCAAAATCATTGGCACGCAGCATGACGGCATCTAACACCATGCCACCCACATTTTCAAAGTGCCCATCGATGCCATTGGGGCATGCATCGCGCAAGGCTTTCGACAAGGAGATGTAATCGGTGTGCTGTTTGTAATCCACACAAGCATCAAAGCCCAATTCGTTGACGACGTAGTCGCATTTGGCCTTGCCACCGGCAATGCCCACCACGCGAAAACCACGGGCTTTGGCCAACGCACCATAGGCACTGCCCACGGCACCGCTGGCCGCACTGACGGTCACAGTGGCACCTGGCTTGGCCTGAATGATTTTGTTCAGTCCGTACCAAGCCGTGACACCGGGCATGCCCACAGCACCAAGGTAATGGCTCATCGAGATTTTTTCAGCGTTGACTCGCTTGAGTGCGCCGGGCGTATCTGCGTTGATCACGCTGTATTCTTGCCAGCCGCCCATGCACTGAACAGTTTGACCCACCGCAAACTTTGCATTTTTGCTTTCGGCCACCTCACCCACAGTGCCACCAATCATGGGTTCACCCAAGGGCTGAGGTTGGGCATAATTTTTACCGGCATTCATGCGTCCGCGCATGTAGGGGTCAAGGCTGAGGTAATGGTGTTTGACCAAGACTTGCCCCTCCTGCAATGCAGGCGTTTCTGCCGTGATCATTTTGAAGTTGGAAGCTGAGACTTCAGCTTCGGGGCGGTTGTCTAAAACAATGGCGTGATTGATCGGCATGGTGATTTCTTTCTAATCGGTTGAAATGGGCGATGTGACCGAAGGCGTTCGCTTCACATATTTAAAAGTGCCTGTGGCATGCGCACACAGTTGTCCGGCAGCGTCATAGACCTTGCCTTCGGTAAAGATCATGGTTTTGGTTCTGAGTAGCAACAAGCCTTTGGCCACCAAGTGTTCGCCTTCGCTGATTCTGGCAGGCCGCATGAAACTCGTTTTCATCTCAATGGTGACCACACCCATTTCGGGCTCAACGCTGCGTGCAGCGGTGGCCATGACGACATCAAGCAGCGTCATGACGGCGCCGCCATGGGTGATGTCAAATGAGTTGAGGTGCTCAGCACGAGGTTTGAAATGCAACTCAGAGTTGCCGTTCTCAAACTTCTCAAGTGTGAAGCCGAGGTGGTCCACAAATGGGATGTGGACGCCAAATGGAATGCTCATGCAATACCTTAGCCGCCAATGATGGCGCTGACGCCGCCGTCAACAGCCAACCACTGGCCTGTGATGTGTTTTCCAGCTTCGCTGGCGTACAAAAGCGTCAGGCCTTTGAGGTCTTCATCGTCACCCAAACGCAAAAGAGGCGCATGGCTGGCCATGTTGTCTGCACCCAATTTTTCGAGCAAGCCGTAAGTCATTTTGCTGGGAAAGAAACCTGGGCAAATGGCGTTGACCGTGATGCCGTATTTGCCCCACTCACCGGCCAGCGCTTTGGTGAAGTTCACCACGGCACCCTTGGACGTGTTGTACGCAATGGTTTGCATCTCGGGCGGGTTGCCAGCCAATCCAGCAATGGAGGCAACGTTCAAAATTCGCCCGTGCCGGTTGGGAATCATGGACAGGTTGGCCACTTCCTGCGCCAAAATGAAATAACCACGAACATTCAAATTCATGACTTTGTCCCAAGCTGTCACTGGATGAACTTCGGCAGCAGCACCCCAAGAGGCGCCTGCATTGTTCAACAAAATGTCAATGCGGCCTAATTTTTCAACTGTTTCACGGGCCAAGCGACGAATGTCTTCTTCTTGTCCGCAATCGGCTGCAATGTAATCGGCCTCAATGCCAGCCGCTTTGAGTTCAGCCACAGCCTCTTCTAAATCAGAAGCCTTGCGCGAACTCAACATCACTCTTGCGCCGGCTTCACCCAGCGCATGAGCCATCTGAAGCCCAAGCCCCCTAGAGCCACCAGTGACCAATGCAGTTTGACCGGTTAAGTCGAAGAGTTGTTTGACAGTGCGAGTCATGTTCAATCCTTTGTGAAAAGTAGATTCGAAAATTAGAAAGCACCCTCTGCCAAATTGGCACAGGTCATGTCACGGTTGCTGACAACGTGCAACCAAGCATCAATTTTGGGCAATTCGTAATGGAAGAAATACTTGGCAGCAGCTTGC
>CANFJC010000281.1 GCA_947447245.1 Comamonadaceae bacterium | reverse complement strand
GACTCTCTGCAAAATACATGCGCGGGTCGCGCGAAGATGTTATGGGGTATGGAGACCCTAACGGCGCTGCTCAATTGCGTCGAGCCATTGCCTCACATTTGCGTGTTAACAGGGGGATCACTTGCGAGCCTGAGCAAATTTTCATTGTGAGCGGTGCCCAACAAGCCTTCCATTTGATTGGCTCCACTTTGGTCAATCCTGGAGAAAATGTTTGGTTTGAAAATCCTGGTGCCATTGGCGCTAGGAACAGCTTGATTGCATGCGGTGCCAACCTCATTCCCGTTCCCGTTGACAGTGAAGGCTTAAGGGTCGATGACGCATTGAGAATGTGCCCTGAATTCAGCTTGGCTTTTGTCACACCCTCGCATCAACAACCCATGGGGAGCGTCATGAGTCTTGAGCGACGTTTTGCATTGCTGAGTGCTGCCGAAAAGGCCAAGGCTTGGATCATTGAAGATGACTATGACGGTGAGTTTTTCTTTGGCAGCCATCCACCCCCTACCCTCAAAAGTGTGGACACCACCGGGCAGGTCATTTATGTAGGCACCTTCAGCAAATCGCTCTTTCCGGCTCTGCGGCTTGGCTATATGTTGGTACCTGATAGTTTGGTAGACACCTTTCAAACGATTATGTGCAACTACCTTCAAGGTGTGCCGTCTCATACGCAATCGATGGTTGCAGAATTCATTGATGAAGGTCACTTCTCATCACACGTGAGGCGCATGAGACTCATTTATGAAGAAAGACATGAAGCTTTAATCCGTATGGCTCAGCAAAAACTCAGTGGCCTGCTTGAAGTTGAAACAACTCGAAGCGGGCTCCACACCATTGCGCATCTGCCGCGCCATCTTTCAGAAATCGAAATTTCCAAAGCCGCCGAACTTCTGAATGTCACCGCTTCCCCCTTGGGCAGATTTGCGCTGGCTCCCTTGACAACGCAAGGTTTGGTTCTGGGATTTGGGGGCGTTAACCCTCAACAAATTAAAGCCGGTGTAGAAATTTTGGCAAGTGTTCTTGAAAATCAGTCCCCACTGAAAACCTCATAAATTCAACCAATTCCTGTGGTTTGCTAATATCTTCAAAACGGATCTTTCCACCAGACCAATGTCCGTGAAAAACTGAGCTTTTGAATGTTAGAACTTTGACCGAATTCGATTTCATTGTTGTGGGCGCCGGTTCAGCAGGCTGCGTCATGGCCAACCGACTTTCGGCATGTGGGCGTTTTAGCGTCTTATTGCTTGAAGCCGGTGGAAGTGATCAACGCCTTTGGCTGAAGGTCCCCATAGGCTACGGCATGTCTTTTTACAATCCAAGCGTCAATTGGATGTATCAGACCGAGCCAGATCCACAATTGAATCACCGATCCGCTTACTGGCCCAGGGGTAAAGTCTTAGGGGGTTCCAGTGCCATCAACGCCATGGTTTTTATGAGAGGACAAGCTCGTGACTTTGACGATTGGGCCAACTTAGGTAACCCGGGTTGGTCGTATCAAGACGTACTGCCATACTTTAAAAAATTAGAAGACAGCCCGCACGGGCCTAGCCAATCAAGAGGCGTTAACGGCCCGCTTCACGTGTGCGACGTCTCGACACAAGTCCACCCTTTGTGCGAGCAATTTTTAAAAGCTGGCGAAGAGCTTGGCATAAAAAGAAATGCTGACATCAATGGCGATTCTCAGGAAGGTGTTTGCATTCATCAAATCACCACACGAAATGGTATTCGAGAGTCTGCCAGCAGCGCTTATCTCAAGCCAGCTCTCAGTCGATCCAATTTAAAAGTCATCACTCACGCACTTGTCTCTCGTGTACTTTTTGAAAATCAAAAGGCAGTGGGCATTGAATTCCTCCAAGATGGCATCCAACTCAGCATTCGTGCAAGTCGAGAAGTCATCCTTTCTGCAGGCTCCATCAACACGCCTCAAATACTCCAACTGTCTGGCGTGGGGCCTGGACAGCTCTTGCAAAAATTCAATATTCCCTTAGTTGTCGATAGCCCAGCCGTCGGACAAAACTTGCAAGATCATTTGTGCATTGACTACATGTACAGGGCCAAAGTGCCCACATTGAACAAACAATTGGGTAGCATGTGGGGTCAAATTTATTCGGGTCTGCAATACATCACAAAGCGGCAAGGCCCCCTGTCCTTGAGCATTAACCAAGGTGGCGGATTCTGTAAATCAACAAACCAATCTGAGCATCCCGATTTGCAACTGTATTTTTCGCCACTCAGCTACCTCAAGGCAACGCCTGGCAAAAGAGAATTAACAGCACCTGACGCCTTTCCTGGATTCTTGTTGAGCGCGCAACCTTGTCGCCCAGAAAGTCGCGGCAGCATCCATATTCAAAGTAACAAGCCACAAGATGCCCCTCAGATTTATCCTAATTCACTTTCTACCGCTGCTGACAAAGACGCGATGCTGATTGCTGCTCAGTGGCTCAGAAAGTTGGCGGCCACACCATCTCTAGGGAGCATCATTGACCATGAAATTTTGCCTGGTCCTCAAGTGCAAAGCATCGATCAAATGATGGCCGATATTTACGAAAGAGCATCAACCGTCTACCATCCTGTGAGTACTTGCAGAATGGGAACCCACATTGACCATGCCGTTGTAGACTCACAACTTAGGGCCCATGGCGTTCTTTCTTTAAGGGTCGTAGATGCTTCTGTTTTTCCAACACTCACATCGGGCAATACCAATGCCCCAACCCTCATGGTTGCAGAAAAAGCTGCAGACATGGTCTTAGCTGATCATCAAGATTAACTCAAGGAACAGATTTCATGTCATCTCTTGCGCTCATGGAAAACTGCAAACTCAGTCCGTATTGGTGGGAAAGAACGCCCAGACCTGAGGTGCAGGACAAAGCCTTACCTAACTCTGTCGACGTCTTGGTCATTGGTGCAGGCTACACAGGACTCCATGCAGCTTTGCAAACAGCCAGGGGCGGACGCTCAACTTGGGTCATCGATGCTGAAGATGCAGGATGGGGATGCAGTTCACGCAATGGTGGGCAAATCTCAACCAGCATCAAGCCTTCCTACGACGCGCTGTCAAAACAGCATGGTTCCAAAAAAGCCTTTGAGATCTTAAAGGAAGGGCAGAACTCTTTGGATTGGATTCAACATTTTGTTGAATCTGAAAAGATCGATTGCGACTTTGGACAAGTGGGACGATTTCATGCAGCGCATAACGCCGAGCAATACGAGGTACTGGCTAAGAAGTTGTCCAATCAGCCCAAGGGACTGGAAGTCAAGGCTCATGTTGTTTCCCGATCTGAACAAAGGCAAGAGTTGGGCTCCGATGTTTACTGGGGCGGTGTTGTTTATCAACAGCATTGCTCTGTGGATCCAGCGGCTTACCACCAAGGGCTTCTTGAGCGGGCTATTTCAGCCGGCGTTGAAATCATCTCCAGAT
>CANFJC010000280.1 GCA_947447245.1 Comamonadaceae bacterium | reverse complement strand
TTTTGTCGGGTTCGCACGCTAGCGTTTATGAAGTGGATGATCGCGCTCCTGATGCAGTTTTTGAGTTGGGTATTCCTGTTCTTGGAATTTGCTACGGCATGCAAACCATGGCTGAGCAATTGGGCGGCAAAGTTGAAGCCGGCCAAACGCGTGAATTTGGTTATGCAGAAGTTCGCGCCCACGGCCACACAGATTTGCTCAAGGGCATCGAAGACTTTGCAACGGCTGAGGGCCATGGCATGCTCAAAGTCTGGATGAGCCACGGTGACAAAGTAACCCAGTTGCCCGCAGGTTTTAAAGTGATGGCCTCTACGCCTGCATGCCCCATTGCCGGCATGGCCGATGAAGCGCGTCGTTTTTACGCAGTGCAGTTTCACCCAGAGGTCACACACACCGTTCAGGGCCAAGCCTTGCTCAACCGCTTTGTGTTGGACATTTGCAAGGCAAACCCTGACTGGATCATGGGCGATTACATTGAAGAAGCTGTTGCCAAGATTCGCGAACAAGTTGGCGACGAAGAAGTGATCTTGGGATTGTCGGGTGGGGTGGACTCTTCTGTGGCGGCAGCCCTCATTCACCGCGCCATTGGCGATCAACTCACGTGCGTGTTTGTAGATCACGGATTGCTGCGCCTGAACGAAGGCGACATGGTCATGGAAATGTTTGAGGGCAAATTGCATGCGCGCGTGATTCGCGTCAATGCCAGCGATTTGTTTTTAGGCAAGTTGGCCGGCGTGAGCGAACCCGAGCAAAAACGCAAAATCATTGGCGGCTTGTTTGTCGATGTGTTCAAAGACGAAGCTGCCAAATTGAAAGCGGGTACCGGCGGTCACAAAGGTGCAAGCTTCCTGGCGCAAGGCACCATTTACCCTGATGTCATTGAATCGGGGGGCGCCAAAAGCAAAAAGGCTGTGACCATCAAGAGCCACCACAATGTGGGTGGTTTGCCAGAACAATTGGGGTTGAAGTTGTTAGAGCCTTTGCGCGAATTGTTCAAAGATGAAGTGCGTGAACTGGGTGTGGCATTGGGCTTGCCGCGCGAGATGGTGTATCGGCATCCCTTCCCAGGCCCTGGCTTAGGTGTTCGCATTTTGGGCGAAGTGAAAAAAGAATATGCCGATTTGCTGCGCCGAGCTGACGCCATCTTCATTGAAGAACTGCGCAATTTCACAGACGAGCATGGCAAGTCTTGGTACGACCTGACCAGCCAAGCTTTCACGGTGTTTTTGCCAGTGAAAAGCGTCGGTGTGATGGGAGATGGCCGCACGTATGATTATGTTGTGGCTCTGCGTGCCGTTCAGACCTCTGACTTTATGACGGCTGACTGGGCCGAACTGCCCTATGCCTTGCTGAAGAAAGTATCGGGCCGTATCATCAACGAAGTGCGTGGCATCAATCGAGTGACTTATGACGTGAGCAGCAAACCACCCGCTACCATTGAGTGGGAATAAAACCTTTTCAAACATGAAGCAAAAGACAAATCTCAACGGATCCAAGCCTTGGGTGCTTGTCCTTGAGTTTTGTTTGCTTCTTGGTTTGGTGAGCTGTGCGCAATCGCCGGTTTCTAAGACAAGTTCAGCCATCGAAACTGGCAGCTTCGAGCCCAAAGGACCCGTTGCTGAATGGCGTGCCATCAACCGCCTAACTTATGGCCCAACCCCATCATTGCTTGCTGAACTCAAATCCAATGCGCAACCCAAAGAATGGGCATTGAACCAGTTGGATGCTGCGCGCAAAGCCAGCCTTGAGGCTCCCAAGCTTCCGTCAGATTTAGCGTCCATCAATGACAGCCTTCCATTGATTTTTGACGGTGCGCGCAGTGAAAGAGAAGCCCGCGCTGCCGTCCCTGCGGGAACGCGCCTCAATGAATTGGTGGCCAACGAAAGGCGTTTCAATTTTCAGGAACCGTCAGAAGCCTTGTTTTACAACCGGACCCAAGTGAACAAAGCCATTGCTTGGCGCTTGGCCAGTTGCAGCAGCGACGACGTTGAACAACCGCTGCTCGCCCGAATGACAGAGTTCTGGTTCAACCATTTCAATGTTTACCAACTGAAGGGCAGCGTAAGACCTTTTGCAGGGCACTACGCCATCCATGTGGCCAGAGCCCATGCTTTGGGCAAGTTTGAAGACCTGGTGCTGGCCAGCGCCAAACATCCCGCCATGCTTTACTACTTGGACCAATGGCTCAGTGTCAGCCCGCAACCCGGGCGAGCGGGACAAAGCAGCCGCGGATTGAATGAAAACTATGCCCGAGAATTGATGGAACTGCATACATTGGGTGTTCACGGCGGCTATACCCAAGATGATGTTCGTGAGTTAGCCCGAGTGCTCACAGGATGGACTGTGTCGCCACGTTCTGAAGATGGCTTTCAGTTTGTTATGCGCCTGCACGAATCGGGCAATAAAACCATCATGGGCCAGAGCATTCCAAGTTCTGCGCAATTCATAGGCATGAAAGAAGGCGAACAGGCCATTCGTTTCTTAGCCAACCATCCTGCAACAGCACAACGAGTTTCTTTGCGGCTCGCTGAATATTTTGTCGCTGACTTGCCGCCTCAAGCTTTGGTTGATCAAATGGCCAAGACATTTTTAGCAACTGGCGGTGACATTTATCAAGTCATGAGAGTGATGTTGAGCCATGCCGCCTTTTGGGACCCTGACAACAAACTTTATCGAACACCTTTCGATTTTGCTTGTGCAAGTTTGCGCGTTCTGAACATGCCGCAAGATCGCAGCAAGTGGCTCCAAGCATTTGGTTACTCAGCCGTTGCGGGACAGGGCATTCAAAATTGGCAAACACCTGATGGCTATGCCTTCAATGCCAGTACTTGGTTCACCCCCGAGGCTTTAACGCGGCGCATTGACTTTGCATTGACCATTGCGCGTAACGCACCAGAGCGAAGCGACTTGTATCCCTATCTCAGTGACGCCACCACCAAGGCTGTCATGAAGCAGCCAACCCAACAAAGAATGGGCTTTGTGTTGGGCAGTTCCGAATTGGTTTTCAAGTAATGACGATGAAAGCATCAGGCATGTTGTCGAATCGCCGCCAAGCCATTTTTCAAACACTCAGCATGGGGGCGTTTGCTTTGCCTGCCATTTCCGCCTTCGCGGATGCACCCACATCTTCTGGTCGAATGGTGCTGGTATTTTTGCGCGGTGCCTACGATGGCCTTTCCATGTTGGTTCCACATGGCGATGAAAGGTATTCTCAGATTCGCCCCAACATTGGCATAGCCAAACCGGATGGGACTCCAAAAACGGCTTTGGCGCTTGACGCAACATTTGGCCTGCATCCCGCTTGCGCGCCTTTGCTGCCGCTTTGGCAACAGGGCTTATTGGCTGCGATTCCCTGCGCGGGTTCACCCGACTCCAGCCGTTCTCATTTTGATGCGCAATACCATTGGGAAACAGGTAAGCCC
>CANFJC010000279.1 GCA_947447245.1 Comamonadaceae bacterium | reverse complement strand
TGAACTTGGCCAACAAACCGTCGGAAGGTGTTTTCTTGCCAGTCAGCTCTTGCACCAGCGGGTGTGCTTTCAAAGTCACTTTGGCCACTTGCTCAGGCTTCAAGTTGTGCTTCTCGCGCAATTGCACGCAAGCATCGATGGCGGGGTGAATCACAATGCCGCATGCGAAGGGCTTGTAGGTATTGAGTTCAATTTCCCAAGTTTTTCCTAAGTTCTCTGTGATTTCTTTCCAATCGGTTTTATCGGAAAACACTTGCATCAAACCGCGCGGCGCTTCCAAAGCGCGTGATGATGAGGTGTAACCGTGCTTGGCCATGAGTGCAGACATCAAGCCCACTTTGGCGGCACCACCGGGATGGAACGGTTTGGTCATGGTGCCAAACTGTTCTCGCAGGCCCACAGGTTGTGAAGCCGCAATGCCCAAAGCCATTTGCGTTTGCTTGGCATTCAAACCCAAGAGGCGTGAACAGGCCGCAGCACTGCCCAACATGCCTGTTGAGCCCGTGATGTGCCAGCCGCGGTCGTAGTGATTGGGGTACACCGCATTGCCCACTCGGCATGACACTTCCACGCCCAAGACCAAGGCGTCGATCAGTTGACGGCCCGTTGAACCCAGGTGCTCCCCCAAAGCCAAAATGGCTGAAGCCACTGGACCGGCCGGGTGAATGATGGTTTTCAGATGCGTGTCGTCAAAGTCAAAGGTGTGCGAGCTGATGCCATTGAGCAAAGCCGCATTGGCCATGTCAACGCGGTCGCTGCGTCCCAACACCGAAGCTTGGGCCGAAGGCGCCAGCTCTTTCACGGCGCCCAATGCGGCTTCCATGGTTTCATGGGTGCTGGGGCCGACAGCGCAACCGGCCCAGTTGGCAAAGGTGCGATGCGCTTGCGCTTCAACGGCGTCAGACCAGCCTTTGGAAGGATGAGAGGCAACAAATTCAGCCAAAAGTTGCGTAATGGCGGGGGCATGGGCGTCGGCAACGACGGTGGTATTTCGTGCGGTCATAGGAAATTAGGGCTTAAAGCCACTTCAATTGGTCAAAAGAAGCGCAGATCATAGGGGAATCAGGGGTTTTACACACGGTAACTCACAGGCTTTCACCTCAAAAACAGGACAAACCATTCGGAATGGCTAGAGTTTTCCTCACAATCTTAGAAGGTCTTCATGGTCTACCCCCTGATGCGCCGCCATTGACCCATGTCACTCACGGGAAAAGCCACTCGGTTTAGACTCGGGATATCTATTTTGATGGCACCCAAGCTCGGCCTCTGCGACTTGAGTTTTTTGCCTTACTTATGACTACCAACGCCACACCCGACAATTTGCAACCGATCCCAATAGATCAAGACATGCCGCACCGCAAAATCATTCGCGAGTGGCTCAAGCCTTTGTCTGATCGGTCGACCCTGCGGGCCTTTGTGCTCTTGCTGGTAGACACCGTCTTGTTCATGGGGCTGGTGGCCGGTACCGTGCTGGTCGAATCTGTGTGGCTCAAGCTTTTGTGTGGTTCAGCGGCAGGTTTTGTCATTGGCCGTTTGTTCATCATTGGCCATGACGCTTGTCACCAAAGCCTCACCCCGCACCGCGAACTGAACAAATGGATTGGCCGTTACGCCTTTTTGTACTCGCTCACGCCTTTCAGCCTGTGGGACACCGGCCACAACGTGGTGCACCACGGCTACACCAACTTGAAAGGCGTCGACTTTGTCTGGACACCGCTCACAGCAGAAGAGTTTGCTGCGCTCGGGCCTGTTGGCCGCTTGATGCAATACCTCTACCGCAGTGGCTGGGCCCCCGGTTTGTACTACCTGGTTGAAATTTGGTGGAAGCGTGAGTTCTTTCCGAACAAAACGCACATGCCAACGCGCCGCCCGATTTTCTTCAAAGACAGTTTGTTGGTCACCATGTTTGGCTTGGTATGGATCGGCGTCATGGGCTATGCAGCTGGCGCCACAGGTCAATCTGTCTGGCTGACCTTGCTGATGGGCGTCGTTGTGCCCTTCTTGTTCTGGAACACCATGATTGGTTTCGTGGTCTATGTTCACCACACCCATGTGCGCGTGTCTTGGCACAACGACAAATCGGCATGGACCAAGGCTCAGCCCTTCGTGTCCACCACCGTGCACCTCACCTTCCCCATGAAGATTGGCAACATGGTGCACCACATCATGGAGCACACCGCGCACCATGTGGACATGAGCATTCCGCTGTATCGCTTGAAAAAAGCACAAGCCAAGTTGGAAGAAATGTTGCCAGGCCGCATCATTGTTCAGCCCTTCTCTTGGGGCTGGTATTTCAAAACAGCCAAAGCTTGCAAGCTGTATGACTTCACGCGCGAATGTTGGACCGACTTCCAAGGCCACATGACCAGCCCAGTGCGTGGCAATTTGCCTTCTAAGACTTAAGCCTTTTCAGCTCGGCCTGAAGGTCGATTCAATCGCCAAAAAGCGCTTCTCACGAAGCGTTTTTTCATTGTGCTCGGCGCGACAAAATCTCAAAGGCTGGCAATGTTTTGCCTTCCAAGATTTCCAAGAACGCACCACCACCGGTGGAGATGTAACCCACTTGTTGTTCAATGCCGTACTTGGCAATGGCCGCCAAAGTGTCGCCACCACCCGCGATGCTGAAGGCTTTGGATTCGGCAATGGCGTGTGCAATCACACGCGTGCCATTTTCAAAAGCAGCCCATTCAAACACACCCACAGGACCATTCCACACAATGGTGCCGGCCGCTTTCAGTTGAGCGGCCAGTCTGGCCGCAGTCGCTGGGCCAATGTCCAAAATCAAATCATCATCGGCCACCTCTGTGGCCTTCTTCACAGTGGCCACCGCGTCTGCTGAAAAGGTTTTGGCTGTGACCACATCGGTAGGAATGGGTACTTCGGCGCCGCGGGCTTTCATGATGTCGATCACCGCTTTCGCTTCAGCCAACAAATCAGGCTCGGCCAAGCTCTTGCCAATGTTCAAGCCAGCCGCCAACATGAAGGTGTTGGCAATGCCGCCACCCACAATCAGTTGGTCCACCTTGTCTGCCAAGCTTTTCAAAATGGTCAGTTTGGTCGACACTTTGCTACCCGCCA
This sequence comes from Comamonadaceae bacterium, assembly GCA_947447245.1. Taxonomy (GTDB): domain Bacteria; phylum Pseudomonadota; class Gammaproteobacteria; order Burkholderiales; family Burkholderiaceae_C; genus Limnohabitans_A. Next base: position 350 of record CANFJC010000279.1, on the reverse strand, counting down.
CAATGGCGGCCAAGGGCCTTGCAGGGTGGGCCAGTGCTTTGGTGATGGCGTCAATTTCTGCAGCCAACAAAGGGCCAGCACACGCCACTTTGGCGTATTCAGCAATGCCGTAGGTCGTGCCTTCAGCGCGGTGCGCTGTCCCAAAAGCATCGTTCACAAAAATATCGCACAGGGCGGCCATTTTTTGAGCCAGTTCTGGGTTGTTCTTTTTCTCACCCTTGTTGACGCGGCAGTTTTCAAGTAAGACCACTTGGCCTGCCGCCACTTCAACACCCTCCACCCAATTGGCTTTCAAGCTAACATCGCGCCCTAGCAATTGAGCCAATCGTTTGGCCACCGGTGCCAAGGAG
>CANFJC010000278.1 GCA_947447245.1 Comamonadaceae bacterium | reverse complement strand
GGCACTTGGCTTTCCACAGCAGATTCAATGCGATTGCGTTTGATTTTCATGGTGGGTGTGAGGAAACCGTTTTCAATCGACCAGGCCTCATTGGCAATGACCAACATGCGAAGCTTTTCATAATCTACCAATTCGGCGTTCACCTTGACAAGCAGCTCACTGAGTTCTTTCTCGACGGCAGCCCTCACCTCTGGGTCTTTCACTTTGGGTCGAATATCCTCCGCCAGCACCACCATGGCATAGGCAGCTGACTGAGCGACACCCGACACAATGCTCATTTCAATCATGGGGTGCACATTGAGCTTGTTTTCAATGGGTGCAGGCGCTACGTATTTGCCTTTGGAGGTTTTGAAAATCTCCTTCAAACGTCCGGTAATTTTCAACAAGCCATCCGCACGCTGTTGACCTTGATCGCCTGTCTTGAAAAAACCATCTTCGGTAAATGCTTCAGCATCCAATTCGGGGCGCTTGTAATAGCCCACCATTTGGCCAGGCGACTTGATCAAAATTTCACCTTCAGGGCTGATTCGAGCTTGAACGCCAGCACCTGGAATGCCCACACTGCCTGGCTCATTGACGTCGTTGGTACAACTGTGCGACCACGCAAAATCCTCCGTCATGGCGTAGCCCTCTAAGAGGTTCAACCCTAGCTTGCGATACCAGATGATCAATTCAGCGGGCAAGGGCGCAGAACCACTGCCCGCAGAAACCACTTGATCCAAGCCGAGACCTTTGAGAATTTTCTTTTTAACCAAACCTTTGACAATCGGGATGCTCAACAACAAATCCAACTTGGCAGGCGGCATCTTGCTGAACACACCTTGCTGAAACTTGAGCCACAAACGCGGTACTGAAATAAAGAAGGTGGGCCGTGCGCGGTTCAAATCTTGAATGAACGTGTCCAAAGATTCTGCAAAAAATACTTGCGTCTCGCCATGGCTCAAACTGGCAGCGCCCACCCATGCACGCTCAAACACGTGCGCCAAGGGGAGATAAGACAAGATGCGGTAATCTTTCAAATCACCTGCACTTTCCAAAATAGATTGACTGATTAAATCCGCAGTCACGGAGATTCGCTCAAAGTTGTGCATGACGCCTTTGGGCTGACCTGTAGAGCCAGAGGTGTACATGATCATGGCCAAATCTTCAGGTGTCCGCGCAATGTCACCTTGCAAGGGTGTTGTTTTTGCAACAATGTCATCCCACTTTGCAAATTGATTTGGCGGCGCCAAAGGGAAGGCAATGCAAGGCAAAGAGGCAGGCACAGAAGGCGCTTGTTCCGGCCATGTGTCTAATTTACCGACAAACAACAAACTGGCTTCACTGTGATCCAGAACATAACGAATGGTCTCGCCCGACTCGGTTGGAAATATAGCCACCGTGGTACAGCCTGACATCCAAATGGCCAGCTCAGCCATTATGAAGTGCGCACAATTCTTTGAAAGAATGGCCACCCGAGCACCTGGCGCAAGGTTTTGTGCTTTGAGATAAGCCGCCATGGATCGCGCTTGCTTGAGGGTTTCTCGCCATGTGTAATCTATGACCTGATCATTGCCAATGGGCTGCGTCATGTACACAAAATCTGGGCGATTTTTCTCGTGTGCTAGAACATTCTCTAGAATTAATGCAGGTTTTGACATGACTAACTTCCGTGGGTTGATTTGCCCCATTTGACATCAAAAAATCAAGGGACAAGCTGAGTTTCGAACTGATGAAGGATTGTGAAGAGAATTGAAAACATTCCCAGCCTTCTTTGGGACTGATTTCCTAGGTATTTCCCCCATAAGCCCTCGCATTATTTAAGGGATAAAAAGAGCCCAAACTCTGACAAATCCAAGCAAAGCCTTGGTATGCTGAGAACCTCTCAAAGCATTCCAACAGACCTCACCATGTCCTCAGCTTCTAGCGACAAGAAAAATCAGGCGGCGCTTCCCCTCCCCGCCTTTGATCGTTTTTACAAACACCAAGAACTGACAGAAATGCTGCAAGCGTTTGCTGCTGCTCGGCCCGAATTGGTAGAACTTCGGGAGTTAGGCAGAAGCCATGAAAATCGCCCCATTTGGGTGCTTGTTCTCACTCGCAAATCAACCGGTGCAGACACAGACAAGCCCGCCTTCTGGGTAGATGGCAATATTCACGCCGCCGAACTCACCGCCAGCACGGCTTGTCTGTATTGGCTGCACCATCTTCTCAGCAAAGAAGGTGAAGACGCTGGCGTGACTGAATTGCTGAATACGCGCGTCATCTATTTGGTGCCCCGCTTAAACCCGGATGGCGCTGAACTGGCCATGGCAGACAAACCCAGGCACATTCGCTCTTCTACACGGCCCTACCCATGGGACGAGCCCCACGTTGAAGGTCTCAGCATTCAAGACATGGACGGCGATGGTCGCATTTTGATGATGCGCATTCCAGACCCCCATGGTGGTTGGAAAGCCAACCCAGACGAGCCAAGACTGCTCACACCCAGACTTCCTGGCGAGTTTGGCGGCAAGTACTACCGCGTGATGCCCGAGGGCAGTTTGCAACACTATGACGGTGTCAACATCAAACCCAATCGCGATGTCCAAGGTTTGGATTTGAACCGCAACTTTCCGGCCTTCTGGCGCCAAGAACACGAACAAGTGGGTGCAGGCCCCTACCCCACCAGCGAGCCTGAAGTGCGGGCCATGGTGGACTTCATTGCCAAGCATCCCAACATTGGCGCGGCCGTCAGCTTTCACACGCATTCAGGTGTGATTTTGCGACCCATGGGCACTCAAAGCGACACCGACATGACGCCCGAAGATTTGTGGATCATCAAGCGCATGTCCGACATTGGCAGCAAGCTCACGGGCTATCCTGCGCTCAGTATTTTTCACGACTTCAAATACCATCCCAAAGAAGTCATTACAGGTACCCAAGACTGGGTGTACGAGCACTTGGGTGCCTTGTTTTGGACGGTTGAAATTTGGGCGCCCAACAAAGAAGCTGGCATCACCGATTACGACTTTATTCACTGGTACCGTGATCATCCACCCGAAGACGACATCAAACTGCTCAAATGGAGTGACGAAGTTTGCGCAGGCAAAGCGCACGTTGACTGGTATCCCTACCAACACCCCGAATTGGGCGCCATTGAATTGGGTGGCTGGGACCGCATGAACTTCTGGCGCAATCCACCGGCTCATTTGCGTGAACGCGAAGCTGCCCGATTCCCCGCTTGGCTCAATCAAATTGCGCTGACCTTGCCTAAGCTTGAATTGCTTCATGCCAAAGCAGAAAATCTAGGGAATGGTCAATGGCGCGTCCAAATGGCCGTAGGCAATGCGGGCTACCTGCCAAGCTACGTGACGAAACGCGCTCTTGAGCGCAAGACAGCGCGTCCTTGCATGTTCGAAATTGAATTGCCTGCTGGCGCCCAGTTGCGCATGGGCAAGCCTCGCATGGAGGGCCCTC
>CANFJC010000277.1 GCA_947447245.1 Comamonadaceae bacterium | reverse complement strand
GGATTATGCGGAAGACGGGTCTTATTCTTGGCACTGCCCCGGTCACTCCGGTGGTGTGGCATTTTTGAAGAGCCCTGTGGGGCAGATGTACCATCAGTTTTATGGCGAAAACATGTTGCGCGCAGACGTGTGCAATGCCGTTGAAGAGTTGGGCCAATTGTTAGACCACAATGGCGCCATCGGTGAAAGTGAACGCAACGCAGCCCGCATTTTCAATGCCGACCATTGTTTCTTTGTGACCAATGGCACCAGCACATCCAACAAAATGGTCTGGCACCACGCTGTGGCGCCGGGTGATGTGGTGGTGGTTGATCGCAATTGCCACAAGTCTATTTTGCACGCCATCATCATGACGGGTGCCATACCCGTTTTCTTGAAACCAACACGCAATCATTACGGCATCATTGGACCCATTCCACAAAGTGAATTTTCGGTGGCCAGCATTCAGGCCAAGATCAAAGCCAACCCATTGCTCAAAGGCGTTGATGCCAAAAAAGTCAAGCCCAGGGTCATGACCTTGACGCAATCAACTTACGACGGCGTTTTGTACAACACCGAAACCATCAAGGGCATGCTCGATGGTTATGTTGAAAATCTGCACTTCGATGAAGCTTGGTTGCCTCATGCGGCCTTCCATCCTTTTTATGGCACTTACCATGCCATGGGTAAAAAACGCCCACGACCTAAACATTCACTGGTCTATGCCACGCAATCTATTCACAAATTGTTGGCGGGCATCAGCCAGGCCAGCCATGTGTTGATTCAAGATTCGCAAAACACCAAGCTTGACCGTCACTTGTTCAACGAAGCGTATTTGATGCACACCAGCACCAGCCCGCAATACAGCATCATTGCCAGTTGCGACGTTGCGGCGGCCATGATGGAGCCGCCAGGTGGTACGGCCTTGGTGGAGGAAAGTATTGCCGAGGCTCTTGATTTCCGCCGGGCCATGCGAAAAGTGGATGATGAATACGGCAAGGACTGGTGGTTCAAGGTTTGGGGACCCGAAAACTTGGTCGATGAAGGCATCGGTCGTGCCGAAGATTGGATTTTGCGCAGCGACCCGAAAAAGAAGGGCGGCAAGTGGCACGGGTTTGGTCAAATGGCCGACGGCTTCAACATGCTCGACCCCATCAAGGCCACCCTTGTCACACCCGGTTTGAACTTGGATGGCAAATTCGACAAAACAGGTATTCCAGCTTCCGTGCTGACCAAGTTTCTGACGGAACATGGCGTGGTGGTGGAAAAAACCGGCTTGTACAGTTTCTTCATCATGTTCACGATAGGCATTACCAAAGGCCGTTGGAATTCTTTGCTGACTGCTTTACAGCAGTTCAAGGACGACTACGACCGCAACCAACCCATGTGGCGCATCATGCCGGAGTTTTGCCAGAAGCAACCCAAGTATGAGCGCATGGGATTGCGCGATTTGTGCCAGCACATTCACGCGCTGTATGCCAAATACGATGTGGCACGTCTGACAACCGAAATGTATTTGTCTGACCTCACACCCGCCATGACGCCCGCTGACGCCTATGCACACATTGCACGCCGTCAAACGGAGCGTGTGTCGATTGATGAGCTAGAAGGTCGAATCACGGTGGGGCTTGTGACGCCTTACCCGCCAGGTATTCCTTTGTTGGTACCGGGCGAAGTCTTCAACAAAAAAATTGTTGATTACCTGAAGTTTTCCCGCGAATTCAATCTTCAGTGTCCTGGCTTTGAAACCGACATTCATGGTTTGGTGGAAGAGAAAGGCGATGACGGCGTGAAGCGCTACTTTGCCGATTGCGTGCGCAATGCCGCAAAATAATTATTTCCAATGAACTTGAAAAATCGAACACGCCAATTTTCAGCAATCCTTCTTGTTGTCTCGCTTGGTGTGGGTTCCTTGATTTGGTTTCGACTTGAAGCAAAAAAACCAGCTGAAAACAAAGTTCAAATCAAAGTTTTTCAAGCGCAAGAAGTGACGTACCCCACCCAGCAATCGCTCTCAGGGCGCATTGAAATGTCTGGCGTCGTGGTCGCAACTGAATTGGCAACTTTGCGGGCCAAAACGGCGGGTGTCCTCATGCGACTTCATGTGCAAGAAGGAAGCGAAGTTCGCAAAGGTCAGGTTTTGGCTGAAATTGACATCAGCGATTTAAAGTCCAGAACCGATGAAAAAGAAGCCGCTTTGCTTGCTGCTAAAACATCTTTCAATTTTGCTCAATCGCAACACAAAGCCAATGCTGACCTAGCAGCGCAAGGCTTTATTTCGCAAAATGCACTTGTGAGTTCCAATGTGAATTTGTCAAGCGCTGAAGCTCAGTTCAAGGCCGCTGAGAGTGCTGCGGTGGCGCACCGTAAGTTGTTGAGTGATGCCGTTCTGACGGCGCCCATTGATGGCATTATTTCAAAGCGACATGCATTGGTCGGTGAAAAGCTTTCGATGGAGCAAGAAGTCCTGAGTCTGGTCAATCCGGGCCGGCTCGAATTCAAAACCATGGTCGACAGTGCAGCCAGTCAACTGCTCAAACCTGGCCAAGTGATTGATATTTCATTGGAAGGCTTGGCCAAGCCGATTGCAGGGCGGCTTGAGCGAATCAGTCCAGGCAATGAATTTGCGGCCAGAGCATTGCCCGTTTTTATTTCTTTGTCCAGTCCAAAGGCAGCAAGCATTCGCCCTGGCCTGATGGGGACGGCCACAGTTTCCTACGCACTGGCGACTTCTGGTCTTACCTTGCCCCTTAGCGCCATTCAGGAGGAGGGTGGTAAAAACATTGTTTGGGCACTTCGACAAGGCGCATTGCAGCGTCAAACGGTCACAGTCGGGATGAAGGACTCTCAAGGTTTGAATGCTTATATTTTGGATGGCGTGAAGGCCGAGGATCTAGTATTGGCGCTGAGATTTGAGGGCTTGAAAGAGGGCACCCGATACGAGGTCAAGCCCTGATGTGGGTCACCCGGGTTTCCATTGTCAGACCCGTTTTTGCCGTCATGGTGATGTTCGCCTTGTGCGTTCTGGGTATTTTTTCTTATGTCAAATTAGGTGTTGAGCAATTACCTGACCTTAATTTGCCCATTGCCTATGTGGACGTGCTGTACCCAGGCGCATCGCCTCAATCCGTTGAGGAAGAAATTACCAAAAAAATTGAAGAAGCATTGAATGGCATAGGGGGTGTGAAGCGCATTACATCGCGTTCGTTTGAGGGCAGAAGTCAAACCAGTGTTGAATTTAATTTGAATGCCAACATGGCTCGCGGCATGCAAGATGTTCGCGACAAAATTGCGGCTGTTCAAGCAAGTTTTCCGAAAGATGCCAAGACACCCTTGGTTTTGCGAGTCAACAACGAAGCTTCTGAGCCCGTTGCAGTCATTGGCGTTTTGTCTACGACCAAAACCCACCGCGATGTCTCAATGCTGGCTGAACTTCAAGTCGTTAAAAGACTTCAGCGCATTGATG
>CANFJC010000276.1 GCA_947447245.1 Comamonadaceae bacterium | reverse complement strand
TATGTCACATTGCCCGATATTCGCGGCCGCGAACAAATCTTGGCCGTGCACATGCGCAAAATTCCAATCGGACAAGACATGAACCCCGGCGTCATTGCCCGCGGTACACCCGGCATGAGCGGTGCCGATTTGGCCAACTTGTGCAACGAAGCAGCCCTCATGGCGGCACGCCGCAACGCCCGCGTTGTGGAAATGCAAGACTTTGAAAAAGCCAAAGACAAAATTCTCATGGGACCTGAGCGCAAGAGCATGGTCATGCCAGAAGAAGAGCGTCGCAACACGGCTTATCACGAGTCGGGTCATGCCCTGATTGGCAAGTTGTTGCCCAAGTGCGACCCTGTTCACAAGGTCACCATCATTCCGCGTGGTCGTGCCTTGGGCGTCACCATGAGCTTGCCCGAGAAAGACCGCTACAGCTACGACAGCGAATACATGTTGAATCAAATCAGCATGTTGTTTGGTGGCCGTATTGCTGAAGAAGTGTTCATGAAACAAATGACCACCGGTGCCAGCAACGACTTTGAGCGTGCCACCCAAATTGCACGCGACATGGTCATGCGCTATGGCATGACCACCGCCTTAGGCCCCATGGTCTATGCTGAAAATGAAGGCGAAGTTTTCTTAGGCCGCTCTGTCACCAAGACCACCAACATGTCAGAGTCCACCATGCAAAAGGTTGACGCTGAAGTGCGCCGCATCATTGACGAGCAGTACAACTTGGCGCGCAGCCTGATTGAAGAACACAGCGACAAGATGCACGCCATGGCCAAGGCCTTGTTGGAATGGGAAACCATTGATGTCACCCAGCTTGACGACATCATGGCGGGCCGTGAACCCAAGGCGCCCAAAGATTGGACGCCGCGCATTCCACCTTCAGGCAGTGACGGCGCAGGCAGTCCGCCCGCAGTCAAGGTAGATCCAGAGCCCAACGCGGCCTGATCGCATCCATCATCCATACGGGGCTTCGGCCCCGTTATTGTTTCTAAGCTGTCAAACTCAAATTTCGAATCTGTTGTTAGCCATGACCCATCCCATTTGGCAGACCTCCAGGTACGTGCTTGACCTGACCCAGCCCAAAGTCATGGGCATTGTGAACCTCACGCCCGATTCGTTTTCCGATGGCGGGCGACATGCGAATTTGTCCATGGCGCTTGAACATGCACAAACTCTGCTGGCTCAGGGCGCCGACATGTTGGACATTGGCGGGGAATCCTCGAGGCCCGGTGCAGAGCCTGTGAGCGCCGAAGAAGAGTTGAAGCGTGTGTTGCCATTTTTGCAAGAAGCACTGACCTGGAACGTGCCTATTTCGGTCGATACCTACAAGCCGCAAGTGATGCAAGCTGCCTTGGACTTGGGGGTTGATGTTGTGAACGACATTTGGGCTTTGCGACAACCAGGGGCATTGCAGGTGGTGGCGCGTCATCCTCAATGCGGGGTCTGCCTGATGCACATGCACCGAGAGCCTCAAACCATGTTGGCGCAACCCATGACGGGAGATGCCTTGCCCTTGGTCAAAGAATTCTTGTCCAAGCAAGTTTTGAAATTGCGGGACAGTGGGGTTCAGGCCAACCGCATTGTTTTAGACCCAGGCATTGGATTCGGTAAAACGGTCGAGCAAAATTTAAGTTTGCTGCAACGACAATCAGAGCTTTTGTCCCTTGGTCATGCGCTCATGGCAGGCTGGTCTCGCAAGGGTACTTTGGGCAAGCTCACTGCCATCCAGGGCCAATCCCCCCAACCACAAGACAGAGTCGGCGCCAGTGTGGCTGCAGCACTCATTGCGGTTCAAAATGGGGCTTCTGTGGTTCGAGTGCACGATGTGAAAGAAACAGTGCAGGCATTGCGTGTTTGGCAGGCCTTGAAGATTTAAAATCGGGCACCCACAATCGATCCAATCAAAACAACAAGCATGACCAGAAAATACTTTGGAACCGATGGCATTCGGGGCACCGTTGGCCAAGCGCCCATCACACCCGATTTCGTCATGCGCTTGGCGCACGCCGTAGGACGCGTCTTGCGTCAAACGGAGGCTCATCCTGTCGTGTTAATTGGCAAAGACACGCGAATTTCTGGCTACATGCTAGAAAGTGCCTTGGAGTCTGGTTTTAACTCAGCCGGTGTGGATGTGGTGTTGTTAGGCCCTGTGCCTACCCCTGCTGTGGCCTATCTCACACGGGCCAGACGTGCTTCCTTGGGCGTGGTCATCAGTGCCAGCCACAATCCCTTTGATGACAATGGCATCAAGTTTTTCAGTGCCAAAGGCACCAAGCTCAGTGATTCATGGGAAAGTTCAGTTGAGGCTTTGGTTGATCAGCCCCCCGTTTGGGTGACATCTGCAGAATTGGGCAAGGCCAAGCGCTTAGACGATGCGGCGGGTCGTTACATTGAGTTTTGCAAAAGCACATTCAGCCATGACTTCACTTTGAAGGGCATGAAGATTGTGGTGGATGCGGCCCATGGCGCAGCCTATCAAATTGCTCCCAAGGTGTTTCATGAACTGGGCGCAGATGTCATTGCCATTGGTTGTTCGCCCGATGGTCTGAACATCAACAAGGGCGTTGGTGCCACGCACCCTGAAGCGGTGGTAGAGGCCGTCAAAGCCCATCAAGCCGACTACGGCATTGCCTTAGATGGCGATGCCGATCGCCTGCAGTTGGTCGACAAATCAGGCCGCTTGTACAACGGCGATGAGTTGCTGTACCTCATGGTTTGCGATCGATTGGCTCGCGATGAGGTGGTGTCTGGGGTGGTGGGCACCCTGATGACCAACATGGCCGTGGAAGTGGCGCTGAAAAACAAAAACATACCCTTCATTCGAAGCAAAGTGGGCGACCGTTATGTGTTGGAAGCCTTGCAAGAGAATGCTTGGCTGTTGGGCGGAGAGGGCTCAGGTCACTTGTTGGCTTTAGACAAGCACACCACGGGTGACGGTTTGATCAGCGCATTGCAGGTCTTGCAGGCGTGCGTGGCCACGGGCAAAACCATGGCTGAGTTATTGGCCGATGTGGTGCTGTTTCCGCAGGTGCTGATTAACGTGCGCCTGACCAAAGACCAAAACTGGAAAGACAGCCCTCAACTGGCACAAGCCATGAAGGAAGTCGAAGCAGAATTGGCTGACACGGGTCGCATCCTGATTCGCCCCAGTGGGACCGAGCCCTTGGTTCGTGTCATGGTCGAGGCGCGAGAGTTGGCCGTGGCGCAGCGCTGTGCCGAAAAATTGGCCAACACCCTGCGCTAAATCACCCTGTCTTCAGTAAATCAAGCGCTCCGGTTTGATTTCTTGCAGGATGGTGGTGGCAATTTCTTCAATCGATTTGGTGGTGGTAGAAAGCCACCGAATACCCGATCGGCGCATCATCGATTCAGCATCCGCCACTTCTTGACGGCAGTTTTCGATGCTGGCGTATTTGGAGTTGGGGCGTCGCTCGGTTCGAATTTCTGAGAGTCGATCTGGGTGAATTGTGAGTCCAAAGATC
>CANFJC010000275.1 GCA_947447245.1 Comamonadaceae bacterium | reverse complement strand
TAGGTCACCATGCCGGCACCATCGGCGGCATTTTTAAGGTCAACGATGGTGGATGCACAGGGGTCGGCAGCATTCACTTTGCCAGTGGCTTCAGCCAAGATGTATTTGTAGGCACCCACGGCACCAAATACGGCACCGTTGAAAGCTGGTCCACTGCCTTTCGTGACAAAAGAGTCAATCGATGAAGCCAAAATAGGGCAAGATGTGGTGAGCTCAGGCGCAACAATGGCACTCTTTGCAGACGGAATGGAGGGCGGCCCAAAGACCATTTCACTTGAACCACATGCCACTAGCCCAGCAGTAGCAGCCAAGGTGAGCAGCACAGTTTGCGGCCTCAATTGCTGCCATTTTTTTGTCCGTTGTATTTCTATAGATTTAAAAGTCATGTCTCATTCCATTTCTTATAAGTTTTAGAAACTCATCCAATGAATTTCCAATGACAGGATGATTTCAAATCATCCAGACTCAAAGAGGGTAATTACTCAATCAAAATTAAATGATTCAGAAAAATAGTGCCTTCGTACTCACATCGTAGAATGAGGAAAATTCCTCACTTGAGAAAAAGTAACCCGCTTAACCATCATGAAAAAAATCCTGCTTTTAGGCTCCGGAGAACTTGGCAAAGAGTTCGTCATCAGCGCAAAACGACTGGGCTGCTATGTCATTGCCTGCGACAACTACGCGGGGGCGCCCGCCATGCAAGTGGCCGATGAATGTGAAATTTTCAGCATGCTGGATGAAGCGCCTTTGCGTGCGGCCATTGCCAAACACCAACCCGACCTCATCGTCCCCGAAATTGAAGCCATTCGCACCGAAGTTTTGCTCGATGTCGAAAAAGAGGGCTTCGAGGTCATACCTAGCGCCCGTGCAGCCAACCTCACCATGAACCGCGACCGCATACGCGACGTGGCGGTGGGTCTGGGTGTTCGCACCGCCAAATTCAATTACGCAGAATCCAGCGATGAACTGATGGCTCAGGCCAAAGCCATTGGCTTTCCGGTGGTTATCAAACCGGTCATGAGCTCATCTGGCAAAGGCCAAAGTGTGGCTAAGACAGAAGCCGACGTTCAAACCAGCTGGGACTACGCTTGCGCAGGCATGCGGGGTGATCGCAAAAAAGTCATTGTCGAAGAATTCATTCACTTTGAATTTGAAATCACCCTGCTCACGATTCGGCAACGCAGTGGCCCAACCTTGTTCTGCCCACCCATTGGCCATGTGCAAGAACGCGGCGACTACCAATACAGTTGGCAACCCCAAGCCATGGCGCCTGATTATTTAAAGGCTGCGCAAGACATGGCCGAAAAAGTCACTGCCGATTTAGGCGGTGCTGGCTTGTTTGGCGTTGAATTTTTTGTCACGGCCACAGAGGTCATTTTCAGTGAACTCAGCCCTCGCCCACACGACACGGGCATGGTCACCCTCATCAGTCAAAACCTCAGTGAATTTGATTTGCATGCGCGCGCTGTTTTGGGTTTGCCCATGCCATCGATTGAGGCTGTAGAAGGCGCCAGTGCCGTGGTGCTTGCCGACCGTGAGGGCAAAAACCCAACGTACTCTGGCGTATCTGAAGCCTTGCTAGAACCAGGCGTTGATGTTCGCATTTTTGGCAAGCCCACCACGCGTCCGTATCGACGTATGGCAGTTGCTTTGGCCAAAGGCGATAAAGCTTTAGAACGTGCTCGCGCGGCTGCCGCCAAAATCAAAGTTCATGTTGCATAAAAAAAGGCTCTGCATCATGCTGCAGAGCCTGTTCTTTGAAAAGTGAATTACTTCACTTCGGTGATGAACTTGTCGTTGGTGCGGCGCACTTTTTTCATGTTGACCAACCAATCTTTGTCGGCTTCGCGATAGCCCAATGGCAACAAGACCGTGCTGCGCAGACCACGTGAAGCCAAGCCCAAAATTTCATCGACAGCAGAAGGGTTAAAACCTTCCATCGGTGTTGCGTCCACTTCTTGCTCAGCAGCCGCAATCAAGGCCGTGCCCAAAGCAATGTAGGACTGTTTGGCAGCATGCTGGAAATTAACTTCAGGGCCTTTTGCGGGATAGTTCTTCAACAACATTTGACGATAGGCTTCTGCACCTTCGTTCACAAAGCCGCGAACTTCATTGTTGTAGTCAAACATCATGTTGATGCGCTCGGCGGTGTAGTCGTTCCACGCAGCAAATACCAGCAGGTGTGAGCCTTCTGTGATTTGAGCTTGGTTGTTGGCGGCAGCTTGTATTTTGGTACGAATCTCTTTGTTCGTGACAAGGATGATTTCGTAGGGCTGCAAGCCACTGGAAGTGGCCGTCATGCGAATGGCTTCCAAGATGCGTTGCACTTTGGCTTCTGGAACCGCCTTGTTGGGGTCCATTTTTTTGGTGGCATAACGCCAATTGAGGGCTTGAAGCAAATCCATGAGTAAATCCTAGTAATCAAAAAACAAACGGGAGTTTAACCCCCGTTTGTCATGAAAACTCAAGGCAAGCTGTGCCTTGCAGCAAAGCTTTACTGCTCAGCTGTGTAGCCTGAGGCTTTGATGGGCGTTTCCCAACGCTTGAGATGGGAAGCTTGCGATGCCGTGAGAGCCTGAGCATTGGCATAGTTGGGCACCAAGCCAAAGCCCCTGATACGGGCTTGCATGTCTGGACTGTTCAAAGCCTGAGCCACAGCATCACTGATTTTTTGCACCCGATCAGTGGCCATATTGGCGGGCCCATAAACGCCGAAGTACGCATCGGCCACCACATTCACGCCAACCTCTTTCAGCGTAGGCACTTCAGGCAAGGCTGCAGATCGAGTCTCGCCGGTGACAGCCACAATTTTCAATTTGCCTGTTTTGTGATGTTCCAAGGTTTCAGAAGCCGTATCGATCATGACTGGAATTTGACCACCAATCAAATCCTGAGCAGCAGGCGCACCACCTTTGTAGGCAACGTGAGTCATGGGTGTGCTGGTTTCTTGAGCCAACAATTGACCCGCAAAATGGGGCACAGTGCCGGCACCAGACGTGGCGTAATTGGCTTTGCTTGGGTTGGCTTTGAGCCAAGACATCAAAGCTTTGATGTCCGTTGCTGGCGAGCCTGGCCCTGTTGTGACAGCAAAATCAAATGTGGTCACACGTGCCACGGCCGTGAAATCTTTCACAGGGTCATAGCCCAAATTTTTGTACAGCCACGGCATGATCACAAGACCGCCAGAAGGCACCAAGGCCAGCGTGTTGCCATCGGGGTTGGCCCGCTTCAACTCGCCCAATGCAATGCGTCCGGCTGCGCCTGGCTTGTTTTCGACGATGACATTTTGGTCGAGGCTGACCCGGAGTTTTTCTGCCAACAAGCGAGCGACGACATCGACAGAGCCTCCTGGTGGGAATCCCACCAAAACCTTCACAGTTGGCTTGTCTTGTGCCAACGCTGAAGTGCATAAACCAGTTACGGCCAAACTGGCGCTCAAAATCACCAACTTCAAAAGATTTCTTTTCATGCGATTCCTCATT
>CANFJC010000274.1 GCA_947447245.1 Comamonadaceae bacterium | reverse complement strand
TTTAGAAAGAATTGAAATGGCAATCATAGAAGTTAAAGTACCTCAGCTGTCTGAGTCTGTGGCAGAAGCCACCATGCTGAAGTGGAAAAAGAAAGTCGGCGACAGCGTTGCATCGGATGAGATCTTGATCGAAATCGAAACTGACAAGGTAGTGTTGGAAGTGCCCGCACCCTCTGCGGGCGTTTTGTCAGAAATCTTGGTTGGCGATGGCGGCACCGTGGCGGCTGCGCAACTCATTGCGCGCATCGACACGGACGGCAAAGTGGCTGCCTCTGCTCCGGCTGCGGCAACTGCACCTGCGGCCAGCGCAGCTTCTGCAGCGCCCGCTGCACAAAGCAACAGCATGGCGGGTGTGGCCATGCCAGCTGCTGCCAAACTTCTGGCTGACAACAACCTGTCTGCTGGTTCTGTAGCGGGTTCCGGCAAAGACGGCCGCGTCACCAAAGGCGATGTGTTGTCGGCCGTTGCAGGTGGTGCCAAGCCTGCTGCTCAAGTCTCTATTCCGACGGGAGTGCCTACATCCTCGTTGCCTCAAGTGGCTGCACCTGCCGTGAACTTGGGCGAGCGCCCAGAGCAACGTGTGCCCATGACCCGACTGCGGGCCCGTGTGGCCGAGCGTTTGTTGCAATCTCAAGCCACCAACGCCATTTTGACCACCTTCAATGAAGTCAACATGGCGCCCGTCATGGAGATGCGCAAGCGCTTCCAAGACAAGTTTGAAAAAGAACATGGCATCAAGTTGGGCTTTATGAGCTTCTTTGTCAAAGCGGCTGTGCATGCCTTGAAAAAATACCCTGTGTTGAATGCCTCCGTCGATGGAAACGATATCGTGTACCACGGCTACTTTGACATTGGCATTGCGGTGGGTTCGCCCCGCGGTTTGGTGGTGCCTATTTTGCGCAACGCTGAGCAAATGAGCTTTGCTGACATCGAAAAGAAAATTGCTGAATTTGGCGCCAAAGCCAAAGACGGTAAGTTGGGCATTGAAGAGATGACCGGTGGTACCTTCACCATCTCCAACGGCGGCACATTCGGCTCGATGCTTTCAACCCCCATCATCAACCCACCTCAGTCTGCCATTTTGGGCGTTCACGCCACCAAAGACCGCGCCATGGTTGAGAACGGTCAAGTCGTGGTTCGCCCCATGAACTATTTCGCCATGTCATACGACCACCGCATCATTGACGGCCGCGAAGCTGTCTTGGGCTTGGTTGCCATGAAAGAAGCGCTGGAAGATCCATCGCGCTTGTTGTTTGACATCTAAGCACCCATTAGGAATTAGCATGAGCAAACAATTTGATGTGGTCGTCATTGGTGGCGGCCCTGGCGGTTACATTGCGGCCATTCGTGCGGCGCAATTGGGATTTCAAGTCGCGTGTGTCGACGAATGGAAAAATGCAAGTGGCGGCCCAGCCCTTGGCGGCACTTGCACCAACGTGGGTTGCATTCCTTCCAAAGCTTTGTTGCAGTCTTCTGAGCACTTCGATCAAGCCAATCATCACTTTGCCGATCACGGCATTGAGTTGAAGGGTGTGAGCATGGATGTGGCCAAGATGATTGCCCGCAAAGACAACGTTGTGAAGCAAAACAACGACGGCATTTTGTACTTGTTCAAAAAGAACAAAGTGTCTTTCTTTCATGGCCGCGCTGCATTCAGCAAAGCCGTTGAAGGTGGCTACGAGGTCAATGTCACTGGCACTGCCAACGAAACTTTGTTAGGCAAGAACATCATTGTGGCCACTGGCTCCAATGCCCGCGCATTGCCCGGTACACCCTTTGACGAAATCAATGTACTGTCAAACGATGGCGCTTTGAACGTGGGTGCTGTGCCTAAAAAGCTGGTGCTCATTGGCTCTGGCGTGATTGGGCTTGAGATGGGTTCTGTGTGGCGCCGCTTGGGCTCTGAAGTGACCATCCTCGAAGGTTTGCCAACTTTCTTGGGCGCTGTGGACGAGCAAATTGCCAAGGAAGCCAAAAAGGCGTTCGACAAACAAGGTTTGAAAATTGAGCTGGGCGTCAAAGTTGGCGACATTCAAAATGGCAAAAAAAGCGTCAAAGTGGCCTACACCAATGCCAAGGGCGAAGCCCAAAGCCTTGAAGCAGATAAATTGATCGTGTCGATTGGCCGTGTGCCCAACACCATCGGTCTGAACACTGAAGCCGTTGGCCTTCAATTGGACGAGCGCGGTGCCATTGTGGTGGACGCTGAATGCAAAACCAATCTGCCAGGCGTATGGGCTGTGGGCGATGTGGTGCGCGGTCCTATGTTGGCGCACAAAGCCGAAGAAGAGGGCGTTGCGGTGGCCGAGCGCATTGCCGGTCAACACGGCCATGTGAACTTCAACACAGTGCCTTGGGTCATTTACACCAGTCCCGAAATTGCTTGGGTAGGACGCACAGAGCAGCAACTCAAAGCGGACGGCGTGGCCTACAAAGCTGGCACCTTCCCGTTTTTGGCCAATGGTCGAGCGCGTGCCTTGGGTGACACCACCGGCATGGTGAAGTTCTTGGCCGATGCCAAGACCGATGAAATATTGGGTGTTCACATTGTGGGCCCCATGGCCAGCGAGCTCATCGCTGAAGCGGTTGTGGCCATGGAATTCCGAGCCAGCTCAGAAGACATTGCACGCATTTGCCATGCACACCCATCGCTCAGTGAAGCCACCAAAGAAGCTGCCTTGGCAGTTGACAAACGGACCTTGAACTTCTAAGTTTTTTCAAGCACCGTTAAACTACGAAGCCCGGGCACGTCCCGGGTTTTCTAATTCAAAAGAACATTTCTAAAAGCAATTCACACATGTCTGTCCGATCCGCCTACGACCAAGAACTTCTCCTTAGAGGCTATGAGTCGGATCCGGCCCAACTGCAAGCCGTTGAAGCCTTGGAGCGTTGTGCCCAAGAATGGGCAAGCTATCAAGAGAAACTCAAAAGCCCGCTCCGATTTTTGAAGAAAAAACCAGAGCTGCCTTTAGGCGTTTACATGTTTGGTGGCGTAGGTCGTGGCAAGAGTTTTTTGATGGACTGTTTTTACAACGCCGTGCCTGTGAAGGACAAAACGCGTTTGCACTTCCATGAGTTCATGCGAGAAGTCCACCGTGAGATGGCTTTGATGCAAGGGACCGTGAATCCGCTTCAAGAGTTGGGCAGAAGGATGTCCAAGCGCTATCAACTCATTTGCTTTGACGAGTTTCATGTGGCCGACATCACCGACGCCATGATCTTGCACCGCCTGTTGGTGTCCTTGTTTGAAAATGGCGTGAGCTTTGTCACCACTTCGAACTTCAAGCCTGATAACTTGTACCCAGATGGCCTGCATCGTGATCGTTTGCTGCCCGCCATTGCGCTGCTCAATCAGCGCATGGAGGTGTTGAATGTCGACAACGGTACAGATTACCGCCGCCGCACCCTAGAAATGGTCAAGCTCTACCATTGCCCTATGGGTGAAGAAGCCGACACAGCCATGACCGAAGCTTTCAACCAGTTGGTCAGCAGTCA
>CANFJC010000273.1 GCA_947447245.1 Comamonadaceae bacterium | reverse complement strand
GCTCTGATCACTTCTTCGTTGTTGCGAACTTCTTCGGGTGTGCCATCGCCAATTTTTTTGCCGTAATCGAGCACCACCACACGGTCCGAAATGTCCATCACCACACCCATGTCGTGCTCAATGAGCACGATGGTGCAACCAAACTCGTCGTTCACATCCAAGATGAAACGGCACATGTCTTGTTTTTCTTCCACGTTCATGCCGGCCATGGGCTCGTCGAGCAACAGCACCTGAGGCTCCATGGCCAAAGCGCGGCCCAAGTCAACACGCTTTTGCAAACCGTATGGCAATTGACCCACGGGTGTTTTGCGAAAGGCTTGAATTTCTAAAAAGTCGATGATTTCTTCCACGCGTGCGCGATGTTTGATTTCTTCGTTTTCAGCAGGGCCAATGCGCAGGGCTTGCAGAAAGATGTTGCTCTTCATGCGCAAGTTGCGACCGGTCATGATGTTGTCGATCACGCTCATGCCTTTGAACAAGGCCAAGTTTTGGAAAGTACGGGCCACGCCCATCTCGGCCACTTGGCGGCTGTCCATGTGGTCAAAGGTTTGACCGCGAAATGTGATGCTGCCTTCTTGAGGTGTGTAGACACCATTGATGCAATTGAGCATGGAGCTTTTGCCAGCACCGTTGGGGCCAATGATGGCGCGAATTTCATGTTCTTTCACATTGAAAGAAATGTCGGTCAGCGCTTTCACACCGCCAAATCGAAGGCTGATGTTGTTCACATCCAAAATGACGTCGCCAATTTTTTTGGTCATGTTGATTTCTCTGTGTTGAGGCCCGCCGCGTTCAAGCTGCAGCCTTCACGGGGACAAATGTTTGGGCATCTGAAATCTTGAGCGTGGCGCTCACACTGCCAGAGCGGCCATCTTCAAACTTCACAACCGTTTCAATGAACTGGGTGGTCAAGCCGCCATACAAAGCGTCGACCAAAGGCAGGTATTTTTCGGCAATGAAACCACGGCGAACTTTGTTGGTGCGAGTGAGTTCACCATCGTCGGCGTCCAGTTCTTTGTGCAGCACCAAGAATCGGCTCACTTGGCTACCGGCCAGCAAAAGGTCTTCGGCCAAGTCGGCATTGACTTGCTCGACACATTCTTTGATCAGTGCATAGACTTCCGGTTTTTGCGCCAAGTCGGTGTAGCCGGCATAAGGCAAGTTGCGGCGCTCGGCCCAGTTGCCCACCGCATCAAAGTCGATGTTGATCATGACGCAGACTTTTTCGCGCTGGTCGCCATAGGCCACCACTTCTTTGATGTGCGGGAAAAATTTGAGCTTGTTTTCAACATACTTGGGCGCAAACATGGCGCCATCGTTGCTTCCGCCTTTGATGCGGCCCACATCCTTCACACGGTCAATGATTTTCAAGTGGCCATGGCTGTCTAAGAAGCCGGCATCGCTGGTGTGGTACCAGCCATCAGCTGTCAGCACTTCGGCGGTGGCTTCTGGGTTTTTGTAATAGCCTTTGAGCAAGCCAGGTGACTTGACCAAGATCTCGCCATTGTCGGCCACTTTGATTTCAACACCGCGGCAAGGCACGCCCACGGTGTCTGCGCGGGCTTGGTTATCAGGCTGCAAACACACAAACACGGCAGTCTCTGTGGAGCCATAGAGTTGTTTCAAGTTCACGCCGATGGAGCGAAAAAAGGTGAACAAATCGGGGCCAATGGCTTCGCCGGCCGTGTAGGCCACGCGCACACGGCTAAAGCCGAGGTTGTTGCGCAAAGGGGCAAAGACAAAGAAATTGCCTAAGGCGTACATAAGGCTGTTGAACAAACCAATCGACTCGCCATCCATGCGCTTGGGGCCCACTTGTTTGGCCAAGCGCATGAAGTATTTGTACATGCTGCGCTTGAGGCTGCTGGCGTCTTCCATGCGAATGCTCACGCTGGTGAGCATGCCTTCAAACACGCGTGGAGGTGCGAAGTAATAGGTGGGGCCAATTTCTTTCAAGTCGATGGTGACAGTGGCCATCGACTCAGGGCAATTGACCACATAACCTGCCACCAACCACTGCGCATAGCTGAAAATATTTTGACCAATCCATGCAGGCGGTAAATAGGCCAGCACATCTTCATTGGAAGTCAGGTGATCGAACTCTGCGCCAGCTTGTGCGCGGTCGATCAAAGTGCCATGGGTGTGAACCACCCCTTTGGGATTGCCCGTGGTGCCAGATGTGAAGAACATGGCGGCCACATCTTCTTTGGAACCCAAGGCCACTTGTTCTTTGTAAAAGTTGGGGTGCAGCTTTGCGAAAGCTTCACCCGATGCCAACAACTCATCCAGCGAGCCAAGCCCAGGCTCATCGTATTTGCGCAAGCCCCTGGGATTGTCATAAATAATGCGCTCGAGTGCCGTGTAGGTCTCACGCACTTCCAACATTTTGTCGACCTGCTCTTGGTCTTCTACCACGCACAAACGCACTTCGGCGTTGGTCATGGGGAACACGCACTCGGCCCCTGCGGCGTCTTGGTACAAGGGCACAGGAATGGCACCCAAAGATTGCGCCGCCAACATCGTGGCATACAAACGGGGGCGGTTGGAGCCCACCACCACCATGTGCTCACCGCGCTTTAATCCTGCTTGATGAAGGCCACATGCGATGTTGGCCACCAGGATGGCCATGTCCTGCCAACTGATGGTTTGCCAAATGCCATATTCTTTCTCTCGCATGGCTGGCCCTTGGGGGCGAACAGCTGCGTGCTGTAAAAGCAATTGTGGAAAGGTCGTTTGCATGCGGGTCCTGAGGCTTGTGAATGACTTGGGCTGAATGCTAGACCGCGATTTGACGTCAAGTTGTCATTTCGACGACAATTAGGGGATCGACCCACTGGGATTTTCCCTAGGATTTTCAAGGTCTTACAGCAAGTTGACATGAAATCTGACCTATATCAAAGAAGACGTCCTCCCACCGAAGAGGAATTGAGCAATATTCCTTGGCTGACTTTGCTGTTGCCCAAGGAACGCGAGCGAGCCATCAATGCCCTGCGGGTCGGTGATGCAGAGAAAGGTGACTTTGTGTGCCGCGTAGGCCGCCCCGTCACTTACTGGTTTGGCAATGTGTCGGGCCTTCTCAAAATGAGCACCGACAACATCGACGGCCAAACCATGACCTTCACGGGTGTGCCCCCAGGTGGTTGGTTTGGCGAAGGCACAGCGTTGAAGCGCGAGGCCTATCGCTACAACATTCAAGCCCTGCGGGCCAGCGTGGTGGCGGGCTTGCCACTTGACACCTTTCATTGGCTGATCGACAACTCGCTAGGCTTTAACCGCTTTGTGATGAACCAGTTGAATGAACGCTTGGCTCAGTTCATTGCGGCCAGGGAGTTTGACCGCTTGAGCAATCCTGATTTGCGCGTGGCCCGCAATTTGGCGGCACTCTTCAATCCGGTGCTGTTTTCTGGGGTGGGCGATTTGCTGCGTATTACCCAACAAGAGCTGGCTTATCTGGTGGGGCTTTCTAGGCAGCGCGTGAACGAGGCCTTGATCCACCTGCAAGAAGAAGAACTGATCCGCGTGGAATATGGGGGCTTG
>CANFJC010000272.1 GCA_947447245.1 Comamonadaceae bacterium | reverse complement strand
GAATACCGTCTTGAGCGTCGAAGGACTGCAGCAAAGCTACGGCGGAGTTCAAGCGCTCAGGGGCTTGAGCTTTGAGCTGCAAGCTGGTGAATGTGTGGCCCTGATCGGGCCCAATGGCGCGGGCAAGTCAACCTGCTTTGCTTGTTTGGCGGGTCAACAAAAAGCCCTGGCGGGCAGGATTGTGTGGCGGGGTCATGATTTGCACCAGTCGACGGCTGAGATGCGCACCCTTTTGGGTGTGGCGCGAACATTCCAAGTGGCACAAGTGTTTGAAGCGCTCACAGTCCTTCAGAATTTGCAATTGGTCTTGCAGGCTGCACCCGGTGTTTCAATGCGAGATCTCTTGGATGATTGTTTGCTTGACGAAGCAAGGCATTGGATGGTTCAAACTGGCTTGAGCGATCTGGGTGAAGAGATGCTTCGATCGCCTGCAGCACGTCTTTCGTATGGTGCGAAAAAACGTTTGGAATTGGCCATGGCCATGGCAGGATTGCCCGACGCCCCTCAGGGCCTGATGTTGCTTGACGAACCCGCTGCAGGACTTGCACCTGAAGAGCGAGCCGACATGATGGAGCGCGTCAAACGAATGACCCATTTGGGCACGACGGTTTTGTACACCGAACACAACATGGATGCTGTGTTTGGTGTGGCCGATCGTGTTTTGGTCTTGATCGATGGCCAATTGGTGGCGCACGGATCGCCGCAAGAAGTAGCTGCCAATCAAGTCGTTCGTGAAAGGTATTTAGGTCAAAAATTTTCTCTGAACAAGGAGCCTGCTCGTGCTTGAGATTCAAAACCTCAATGCCAGTTATGGACAAGCCCAAGTCTTGTTCAATGTGTCCTTTGTTGTGCCTCGCGGCAAAATGTTGTTGATTCGAGGTTTGAATGGCGCAGGAAAATCGAGCTTGCTCAAAGCCATCATGGGCCTGATGCCGCAGTCGACGGGCAACTTGCTTTGGCAAGGCCAAGCTTTGCATTCATTGAAACCGCATGAGCGATCGCTCAAGGGTCTGGGCTATGTGCCTGAAGACCGGCGGCTTTTTTCTGCGCTGACAGTTCTGCAAAATTTAGAAATTGCCATCCCCAAGCAGCCTCAACTAAGGCCTGATGGACAGCCTGGTCTGAAGCTTCAGGAGGTCTTGGATTTGTTCCCAAGCTTGGCCAGCATGCTTGAGCGACCCGCGGCGCAAATGAGCGGGGGAGAGCAGCAAATGCTGGCCATTGGCAGAACCTTGATGACGCAGGCCGATATGTTGATTTTGGATGAGCCTTGTGAGGGCATTGCACCCGTTTTGGTTCAAGCCATTGCACGCGCTTTGGCAACACTCAAGTCGCAGGGCTATACATTTTTGATTGCTGAGCAAAATCAGACCCTGACAGACATGGCGGACAAGGTGATGACCTTGTCAGGTGGGGTGATTCAGGATTGAATGTACCTGATCATCACGTTTATCCTGATACCTCTGCGCCTCCAAATTGACTTGCTTCACGTACACTTCTGACAACCCCATTTATTAGCCCATCTTGACATGATCATCACCAGTTTGCTGGACACAGACCTCTACAAGTTCACCATGATGCAGGTGGTGCTGCATCAATTTCCGGGTGCGCAAGTGGAGTATCGCTTCAAGTGCCGCAATCCAGGGGTGGATTTGGCGCCCTATGTCGATGAGATTCGCAGTGAAATCAAATCGCTTTGCAGCTTGCACTTCAAAGAAGATGAACTGGCTTATTTGCGATCTTTCAGATTCATCAAAAGTGACTTCGTCGACTTTTTAGGTTTGTTTCGCTTGAATGAAAAATACATTCAAGTCACACCCAATTTAACGGGTGAAATAGACATCGTCATTCAGGGCCCATGGCTGCACACCATTTTGTTTGAAATCCCTGTGTTGGCCATTGTCAATGAGGTTTACTTTAGAAACACGCAGCGCTTGCCTGACTTGTTGCAAGGTCGATCACGGCTTGATACCAAAATCAAGCAATTGCAAGCGGATGATTTGAAAACTTTGAAAATCGCCGATTACGGCACGCGCAGACGATTTTCCAGAGCATGGCATGAAGAGATTCTGCGTGTCCTCACGGGTCGCTTGGGCTCTGGGCCATCAGGCCAATTTGCGGGTACCAGCAATGTTCATTTTGCGCACATGTTGGGGCTTACGCCACTGGGTACCATGGCCCATGAATACCTACAGGCCTGTCAGGCTTTAGGACCTAGGTTGCGTGACAGTCAAGTGTTTGCCTTTGAGTCTTGGGCGCGCGAATACCGTGGCGATTTGGGCATTGCCCTGAGTGATGTCTACGGTTTCAACGCATTCCTGCGCGATTTCGACATGTACTTCTGCAAGCTCTTTGATGGCGCAAGGCATGACAGCGGAGATCCCTTTATTTGGGGTGAGCGCATGATTGCGCACTACCGCGCCAACCGGGTTGACCCACTGACGAAAACGCTTATTTTCAGCGATGGCCTCACGGTACCCAAAACCATAGAATTGTTTCGACAATTCAACGGACGCTGCCAGCTGGCATTTGGTATCGGAACCAACCTGACCAATGATTTGGGTTATGAGCCGCTGCAAATTGTCATCAAGATGGTTCAGTGCAATGGGCAGCCAGTTGCCAAGTTGTCGGACTCACCTGGCAAAGGCATGTGCGAAGACCAAAATTATTTGGCTTATTTGAGACAAGTTTTTGAGATAGAGGATATCGAATGAACACCCTACTGATTGCCGTTTTTGTGATGACCTATGCGGCCATTGCATTTGAACACCCCATCAAAATCAACAAGTCCGCAACGGCACTCATTGGCGCTGGTTTACTTTGGACCATTTACGCCATTGCAAGCCCCGATGCCAAAGTTGTCGAGGCAGCCATGGGTGAGTCGCTCATGTCAACCGCTCAAATTGTGTTCTTCCTCATGGGCGCCATGACCATTGTGGAGGTGGTGGATGCGCACAATGGATTCGAAGTGATTACTTCCCGTATACGCACCACACAGCTTTCAAGCTTGATGTGGCTTGTAGGCTTCGTGACATTTTTTCTTAGCTCGATTTTGGACAACCTCACCACCACCATCGTCATGGTGTCTCTCATGAAGAAGTTGTTGGACAATCGTGAGGACCGGCTCTTTTTTGCGGGCATGATTGTGATTGCTGCCAATGCAGGAGGCGCATGGACGCCTATTGGTGATGTGACCACCACCATGTTGTGGATTGGTGGGCAAGTGACCACCGTGGAAATCATGAAGGGCTTGTTCATTCCCTCCATGATCAATCTGTTGGTGCCTTTGGCTGTCACTGCTTATTTGTTGCGAGGCCGCTTGGTTGAAGCGCCGCCACGCGAAGTCAATGCGGGTCAAATTGAAACCACCGCATTTGAGCGGCAACTCATGTTTTTCTTGGGCCTGGGTATTTTGGTGGCCGTACCTGCATTCAAAACCATCACACACTTGCCACCTTTCTTAGGCATCTTGTTTGGCTTGGGCCTGCTTTGGTTGATAGGGGATTTAATGCACCGTCAAAAATCTGATGAAGACAAAGAGCGTCTCACGTTGGTCAGTGCCTTGACGCGCATT
>CANFJC010000271.1 GCA_947447245.1 Comamonadaceae bacterium | reverse complement strand
GACTTGAATTTTGGCTGCCCGGCTAAAACGGTCAATCGGCACCGAGGCGGTGCTGTGCTGCTAGATGAGCCTGAATTGATTGGTCAAATTGTGTCTGCGGTGCGGCGTGCTGTGCCGCCCAATGTGCCAGTATCCGCCAAAATGCGTTTGGGCTTTAACGATGACTCGCGTGCAGAAGAATGCGCTCAAGCCATTGAGTCTGCAGGCGCGGATCAATTGGTCGTGCATGCGCGCACCAAGGCGCATGGCTACCGACCGCCTGCTTATTGGGATCGCATTGCCGATCTTCGTCGAAGTGTGAAATTGCCGATGGTGGCCAATGGCGAAATCTGGACGGTGGCCGATGCCATTCGCTGCCGTGAAGTCACTGGCTGCAGTGACATCATGATTGGCCGCGGCATGGTGAACAATCCTGGGCTGGCCTTGGAAATTAAATTTCACGATGCAAAGGCGCAAGGCATGTCACTGGCAGACATGCCGCAGAAATTTTCTTGGCAGCAGTTGTGGCCCTTACTCAGTGTTTTTTGGCAGCGCATGAGTGTGCATGTGGCGCCGCGCCATCGTTCTGGGCGCTTGAAACAATGGCTCAATTATTTGCGTCGCCATTACCCTGAGGCACAGCAAGCATTTGACACGCTCAGGCTGGTGCAAGACCCGCAGGTGTTGGAGGCTTGGTTGTCACGGCCACTTGCAAAATTTGAGCAGCAGCCTTCATTGCGCGTGATTTCAGCCACCCCTGACTTGCTTTACAAATGACCGTGAAGCAGGGCGGCCAAACCACCCTCCGGCTCAAAGCGCTTGTTTCTAAAGTGAAGGCGTGAGGGGCCTGGAAAGGCGCGCTGCTGAACGGGATGCCGAGGATCTCCGGGATAGCAAATCACCCGCATGCCTTCTACATCGAAGGGCTCTGGTTGAATCACAGGTGGGGTGCGCAGCGCCGCATCTTCCAGGGCATGATCGACAGACTTAAAAAGACTCAAGTGCGACAAGCTCATGATTTGCGGCGGCGCCAACAGTATGTCGCCCGCCCAATATTGCAAAAGAGCTTGCTTGGGTGTGGTCCACAAGACTTCCGTGGTTTCGTGGTTGTCTTGAACAGCAGTTTGCAAAGCAGGAGCTCTTGCCAAAAAGAAACGTGTGTCAAAGCGCTTTGACATCATGGAAGGCATGCGCGGTGTGATCCAACGCGACCAGGGACGCAAATCAGTGCAACTGAGTTGCAAGCCACATTCTTCTTGAGCTTCTCGCAAGGCAGCAACGAACAAACTGGCGGCATGCTCAGGCGCAATGTCTGGCTCGCCCAGTTGTGCGTGCAAAGCCGCGATGGGTTGGTCTAGGCTGGCCAAAGCGCCAGGGCTGGCATCGGCCTCATCGCGCTTGCCACCCGGGAAAACAAAAGCCCCACCCAAGTCCTTGGAGTCTGTATGGCGTTTGAGCAACAAAACTTCCAAACCAGACGAACCCTCGCGCAGCATCAAAACGGTGGCGGCATCACGTGGTGGGGTGTCAACGATGTGAGAGGTGATTTCCATAGGGGCTTAAATTGAGTAACATGGCAAGGCTATCAGATTGAGGAAACCAAATGAGCATCGATTTTCAAGGACGTGTCGCCATTGTCACAGGTGCAGGTGGCGGCTTGGGCAAACAACACGCGCTGGCGCTGGCCAAGCGCGGCGCTAAAGTGCTGGTGAATGACCTGGGCGGCAATGTTCACGGTGAGGGTGGTTCGGTCAGTGCAGCCCAAGCGGTTGTCGATGAAATCATCCAGGCAGGTGGAGAGGCGATCGCCAATGGCGCTTCTGTGACCGATTACGAAGCCGTGCAGGCCATGGTCAAGCAAGCGGTAGACACATGGGGCCGAGTTGACATCTTGGTGAACAACGCCGGCATTTTGCGCGACAAGAGCTTTTCCAAAATGGACATTGCAGACTTTCGATTGGTCATGGAAGTTCATGTGATGGGTGCTGTTCATTGCAGCAAAGCAGTTTGGCCCATCATGCAGGCCCAAAATTACGGCCGCATTGTCATGACCACGTCTTCAAGTGGCCTGTATGGCAACTTTGGCCAAGCCAACTATGGCGCTGCCAAAATGGCGTTGGCAGGCATGATGCAAACGCTCGCCATCGAGGGTGAAAAATACAACATTCGCGTCAATTCATTGGCGCCCACTGCGGCGACGCGCATGACCGAGGGTTTGATGCCTGAAGCCGTTTTGAAAGCCTTAGAGCCACAAGCCGTTGTGCCAGCCATGTTGGTCATGGCTTGTGAAGATGCGCCAAACAGAACCATCATGTGCGCTGGTGCGGGCAGCTTTGAAGTGGCCAATATCACGCTCACCCAAGGTGTTTATTTGGGTGTGTCAGATGACACACCAGAGCAGTTGTTGGCGGCCATGGCCCAAGTTAAAGATCGCCATGGCGAGTTGGTGCCTGGCTCGGGTTCAGGTCAAGGCAGTTTGGAAGTGGGTAAGGCCATGGCGGCTCACAAGGCTTAACTCAGCGTGAGTACCACGGGTGTGTGATCGCTGGGCCGCTCATTTTTGCGCGGCACTTTGTCGATCACGCAGCCAGTGGCGCAAGTCTTCAATGCATCTGTGATCAGAATGTGATCGATGCGCATACCGCGGTTTCTTTTGAAACCGAAGTCGCGGTAGTCCCACCAGCTGAAGCTTTTTTCGGCTTGCTCAAACAACCTGAAACTGTCGTGCAAACCCAATTGAACCAGTCCGTTCAGATGCTCGCGTTCTTCAGGTGTGCAGTGAATGGTGCCAGCCAAGCCCACAGGGTCCCAAACGTCTAAGTCATCAAAGGTGATGTTGTAGTCGCCCATCAATGCCAGCTTGGGGTGGGCGGCCATCTCTTGCTTCACCCACTGGTGCAATGCCGCTAGCCAACGCATTTTGTATGCGAACTTGTCACTGTCAGGCGCTTGGCCATTTGGAAAGTAGCCGCCAATGACACGCACATCGCCGAAGGTGGCTGTGATCACGCGCGACATGTCGTCTTCAAAGCCAGGGATGTTTTTGACGACCTGCGTGCCTTCGCTGCGCGAAATGAGGGCCACACCGTTGTAGGTTTTTTGTCCAAACCATTGAGCGTGGTAACCCGCCTCAGTGAAAGCTGCAAGCGGGAACTTGTCATCGCTCATTTTGAGTTCTTGCAAAGCAAGCACATCGATGGCGTGTTCGGCACCGAGTGCCTCTTGAGCCTTTAACCAGTCAATGACCTGAGGCAGTCGCACTGTGAGAGAGTTGACATTCCAAGTGGCAAGTTTCATGGGAATCTATCGACTTTCAAACAGTCCGATGGTAATGAACAAAACTGAATTTCAAACCAGACGCTGCTGTGTGCGACTCCCGAGATGTTTCGTGCCACGTTTCGCCTAGCTTGGGAGCGTAAGCATCGCCCTCAAAATTTTGATCAATTTCTGTGACCACCGCTTCGTCGGCGATGGGTGCTGCTTGCGCATAAATGTCGGCACCGCCCATGACCCACAAGTCTTTGCCTTCTGGACAATGCGCCAGTGCCAAAGTGAGACCTTCTTCCAAAGAGTGCACCACATGTGCACTCTCTGCACGCCAGTATTTTTGTCGAGTGAGAACCAAATTGGCGCGGCCGGGTAGTGG
>CANFJC010000270.1 GCA_947447245.1 Comamonadaceae bacterium | reverse complement strand
TGAGGCCATGCCCGCCAAAAAGCCCAGTGCGTCACTGCCCGTGTGAACCACGGCTGCAAATCCTGCAATGGCCGCGCAAAGCATCATGCCTTCGGCGCCCAAATTCACAATGCCCGCTTTCTCATTGATGAGCAAGCCCAAGGCTGCAATGGCCAACACCGTCCCTGCGTTCAAGGTAGCAGCAATGAGCAAAGCATAAGATTCCATCAAACTCTCCTGCTCTGCCAACGCAGGCGATAGGCCACCAAGGTGTCACAAGCCAGCAAGCTAAAGAGCAGCAAACCTTGAAATACCCCCGTGATTGATTTGGGCAAACCCATGCGCGACTGCGCCAATTCGCCACCAATGTAAAACATGCTCATGAGCACCGCCGAAAACACCATGCCCACAGGATGCAAGCGCCCCACATAGGCCACAATGATGGCGGCAAAGCCATAACCTGCAGGCACATAAGGGGTCAGTTGCCCCAAAGGTCCCGCCACTTCCAAGGCACCCGCCAACCCCGCTGCACCGCCAGACACCAAGAGCGCCAACCACACAGCCTTGCGTGAGGAAAACCCAGCATAACGAGACGCTGCCGGCGCCAAACCGCCCACTTGCTGGGCAAAGCCAGCACGTGTTTTGAACAAGAAAATCCAAACGCCCGCTACACCTAACAACGCAATGATCAGACCCACACTCATGCGAGAGCCGCTCATCAATCTAGGAATTTGAGTCACTGCCTCAAAAGTTTTGGTTTGCGGAAAGTTATAGCCAGCAGGGTCTTTCCATGGCCCATATACCAAATACCCCAAGACCATGTCAGCCACATAGACCAACATCAGGCTGACCAGAATTTCATTGGCGTGGAATTTGTCTTTCAACCAAGCCGTGATGGCGGCCCAAAACATACCACCCGCGACGCCGGCCAAAACCACGGCCACCACAATCCATCTAGAGATTTCTTTGTCAGCCAGCAGCGCTACGCCAGCGGCAGCCACAGCGCCAATCACAAACTGCCCTTCTGCGCCAATGTTCCAAACATTGGATCGATAACAAACCGCCAAACCCAATGCAATGACCAACAAAGGTGTCGCCTTCACCATGAGTTCGCCCAAGGCATAGGCTGATTTCAACGGCTCCCAAAAAAACATTTGCAGCCCGCGCACGGGGTCTTTGCCGAGCAATACAAACAAGCCAATGCCCAAAGCCACCGTAATGACCAAGGCCAACACGGGAGAGGCATAACGCCAAAAATCAGATGCTTGCGGTCGCAATTCAAGTTTCAGCATGCGACTCCCACAGACCACTCATCCATTCACCAATTTGCGCCACCGTGGCATCTTTGCGTTGAATGGAAGGAGAAAGTTTGCCGTTAGACATGACATACAGACGATCGCAAATTTCAAACAGCTCGTCTAACTCCTCACTCACCACAAGCACTGCACAACCGGCATCCCGCAAGGCCAAGAGCTCACCTCTAATTTGAGCAGCAGCGCCCACATCGACACCCCAAGTTGGTTGTGATACCAACAACACTTTGGGCTTGGCATCGATCTCGCGACCCACAATGAACTTTTGCAAATTGCCGCCCGACAAGGATTGCGCAGCCGCTTGAGCACCATTGGCTTTGACGTTAAATTGCTGAATGATTTTTTGCGCTTGATCTTTCAGCACCTTTGTGTGGATCCAACCACTCGGCGAAATCGCTTCATTCCGAGTGAGCAGCATGTTGTGCGCCAAACTGAGTGAAGGCACAGCACCTCGTCCCAGTCTTTCTTCAGGCACAAAATGCAAGCCCGCTTGGCGACGTTCACTGGGTCCGATTTGACCAATCGCTTGTTCGCCCAATCGAATCGCATCGGGTTGAGCGCGAACGTCTTCTCCAGACAAAGCAAAAAGAAGCTCTCGCTGACCATTGCCAGAAACACCCGCAATACCCACAACCTCGCCAGCGCGCACTTGCAAGTTGACGTCTAACAAATTAACACCAAATTGATTTTCTTTTTCCAAAGACAAATGGCGCGCTTCAAACAAAATGGCTCCTGGCGTACGCTCTTCGTGCTTCAATGCGGGCGGTTCTGCACCAATCATCATGCGACTCAAAGACGCGTTGGATTCTTCTCTTGGATCACAAACACCTGTTACCTCGCCAGCGCGAAGCACAGTGCAGGCTGTGCACAACTCGCGAATTTCATGCAGCTTGTGACTGATGTACAACAAGCTACAACCTTGACTCACCAATTTTTTCAAAACCACAAACAACTTGTCGACCGCTTGGGGTGTGAGAACCGATGTTGGCTCATCCAAAATGAGCAATTTAGGCTCTGTGAGCAAGGCGCGAATAATTTCAACCCTTTGCATTTCACCCACACCTAAAGTGTGAACCGGCCTTGAAGGATCAATGTCAAGACCATACTCAGCAGCCTTGACGCTGATGCGCGCAGAAACTTGCGCCAAGCTGAAGGAGGGATCTAAGCCCAACCAAACGTTTTCAGCCACACTGAGGGTGTCAAACAAACTGAAGTGCTGAAACACCATGCTGATGCCCAAGGCTCGGGCTTGCTGTGGATTTCGGATTTGAACGGCTTGGCCGTTGTATTGAATAGCGCCCTCATCTGGCTTGACAGCGCCATAGATGATTTTCATGAGGGTGGATTTACCAGCACCGTTCTCGCCTAAAACCGCATGTGCCTCGCCAGGTTTGACAGACAAAGAGACCGAGCGATTGGCCACCACACCGGGATAACGCTTGGTGATGTTCGTAAGTGACAGGCGCAATGGCTCGTTGGACTGCATGGGTTTCTCAAAGTTCGACAAATTCTATCGAGCTTTGAGACCCCTTAACGTCCTCACGAAGCGAATGTCGCTAAATACCCGCCAAAGATTGCAATCCGCTTGGATCTAAGAGGTTGAGAACCCGGCCCCCGCCACTGATCAGCTTGCGATCGCGCAAGTGCTTCAGAACCCTAGAGAAGGTTTCGGGCGCAATGCCCAGTTGGGCCGCGATCAAACGCTTTCGATCTCGCAAGATCACCGCCAAACTGCCCTGCGCATCCGCAGGTTCCGCATGTCGCAGAAGCCACTCGGCAAAACGTGCATCTGCGTCTTTGGCCAATCGGCTGACGGCCACTTCGATTTGTTGCCTTTGAGCCTTGGCCAAATCAAGCATCAAAGTGTGCACGGGTTCAGGTAAATTTTTCAAATAACTTCTGAACTGACCCAGGGGCATGGCTTGGATCGTGACCATACTTTCAGCCATCACATCAACAGCATGCGGCAAGCCCAACATGGCCGCTGCAGCCTCCAACCAAAAGGGCCCTTCCACTGCGCCCAATTGATGGACCAACACGCCGTCCTCAATCACACCAAAGGCGACTCGACCCGTTAGAAGGTGAATCGCCTTGTTGGCTGTCTGTCCGCGACGCAACAAAACTGTGCCGCAAGCTACATTTTCAGCTGGGGCAGGCAAATGGTTCTGAACACGATTCAACATGGGCTCCAATTTGCCAGAGGCTTGCGGTCCCCGCGTTGACGCACATCAATACTTTGTCACAACACCAAAATGGCGCGAAAGTCATTCACATTGGTATGGGTGGGCCCTGAGAAAACCAAATCGTTCAAGGCTTGAAAGTAGCCGTAAGCGTCATT
>CANFJC010000269.1 GCA_947447245.1 Comamonadaceae bacterium | reverse complement strand
GCCGGTGTCGGCCATCATCCAGAAATTGTCGGACATGTAGCGTCCGCCTTTGTTGTCGCCAATGCGCACAACACGCTCAGGCGGCAGACCGATTTCTTTGGTCCAAATGTCGTAGGCTTCATCGTCTTCGATGTAGACCGTGGCCCACAATTTATCGGCCGGCAATTTGTAAACTTGGGTGAGCAACTCCCAAGCCCACTTCAAACTGTCGCGCTTGAAGTAATCGCCAAAGCTCCAATTGCCCAACATTTCAAAGAAAGTGTGGTGACGTGCGGTGTAGCCCACATTTTCCAAATCGTTGTGTTTGCCACCTGCGCGCAAGCAAGCTTGAACCGAAGCCGCACGCACATAACTGCGTTTGTCAGAACCCAAGAACACGTCTTTGAACTGAACCATGCCCGAGTTGGTGAACATCAAGGTGGGGTCGTTGCCGGGAACCAAGGGGCTTGACGCCACCACGGTATGACCTTTGGATGCAAAAAAATCGAGGAATGTTTTGCGAATATCGGCAACAGAAATGACAGGTGTGCTCATGGCAGGGGTATCTTTAATAAAGCCAAACTGG
Organism: Comamonadaceae bacterium; assembly: GCA_947447245.1. GTDB lineage: Bacteria > Pseudomonadota > Gammaproteobacteria > Burkholderiales > Burkholderiaceae_C > Limnohabitans_A. Next base: position 3,069 of record CANFJC010000269.1, on the reverse strand, counting down.
GCTCAGCTTTCCATTATAAGATTGCTGTTGCTGCTTCCAAGCCTTCCCAAATAACCCTAGGAGACACCATGGACATGAAAACCTCCCGTTTGGCCCTGCTCAATGGCCCTTCTCTCCTTAAGACAGACGCCTTGATCAAGGGCCAGTGGGTCAAGGGCGGCACCAGATTTGACATTCATGACCCCGCTGCAGGCGCCAAATTAACCGATGTGGCCTCGAAGACTCGCACCACGGCATGGAAAAGTAGCTCGAGATGAAGTACTTGTGCATGGGCGATATTTTGAAATAAAGCCATTCATCTTGATTTAAATTCTATTCATCGCAATTGGAGAAGAACATGAAAGTTGGTATCGCAGGCATTGGCAAAATGGGCAATGCAATTGGTTCGCGACTCTTAGGGCTAGGCTATTCAGTCACTGTTTGGAACCGCACATCAGACAAAGCCAGCACCCTTCTGAATGCAGGCGCGCAATGGGCTAGCTCGCCCAAAGTATTGGCCGAGTCTGTTGACACCGTCATCACACTGCTCACCAATGAAGCCGCCATTGATGATGTTTACTCAGGCACAGAGGGCCTCTTGTCTGGCGCTGGCGCTCATCCCACCTTCATTGACATGAGTACGGTCAATCCCGCCAAGCCACCAGAGTTGGCCTTGCGTGTGCAAGCCGTTGGAGCTGCTTATTTAGAGTGTCCTGTGGGCGGCAGTATTGGTCCCGCCAAGGAAGGTAAATTGCTTGGCTTTGTAGGCGGCAACGCAGCCGATCTGGCCAAGGTCCAAGCTTTGTTAGAGCACTTGTGCAAACGCGTTGAACACGTGGGCACCTATGGCGCTGGGTCGACCATGAAGATGGCTGTCAACTTGCCACTCATGGTTTATTGGCAAACCTTGGGCGAGGCGTTGTCTTTGATTGATCACCTGAAACTCGATCCACAAAGGGTGGTCGACATTTTGTCTGAAAGTTCAGGCGGGCCCAACATGCTCAAGGTGCGCGGCCCCTTGCTGGTCCAAGCCTTGGGTCATCAGAAAAACGACACGGTCACGGTGGATGTGGCCACCATGCGCAAAGACATGCGAACCATGCTGGCATTGGCCCAAACAAACCACCGAGAGTTGCCCTTGACCAGCATGGCCTTGGAAAAATTCAACCAGGCTGCAGACTCTGGCCTAGACGGCAAAGACTGCACGCAACTGCCCGTTTGGTGGCTTGGCCAAGGCGCTCACTCAAAGTAAGGCCTTGGCGTTTGTTTCTTATTCGAGCTTCATCTCACGGATGATGGCTCGGAATTGGTCCATCTGCTTGCGCAACATGGCGTCTTGCGCAGCAGGTGTTGAGCCTACGCCTTCAGCGCCCAGTTCGTTCAAGCGTTTCACCACATCGGGATGCTTAACGGCCGCAATGATTTCTTTGTTCAAGCGATCGATGATGTCTTTGGGTGTTTTGGCGGGTGCAAACACACCGTTCCAGCCTTCCAACTCCAAGTTTGGATAGCCCAACTCTTTGACAGTGGGCACATCAGGCAAACCAGGAATGCGCTTAGAAGCGGTTGTGGCCAAGGCCTTCAAGGTGCCGGATTTCACTTCTGCCAAAGACGAAGACAACTGATCGCCGCCCACTTGCAATCGGCCTGCCAACAGCTCTTGCTTCAGGGGTGCAGCGCCTTTGAAGGGAATGTGCTCCATGCTGATGCCAGCTTCTTTTTTGTAGGCCTCACCCAAAACGTGCATGGTGGAGCCTGGGCCTGTAGAGCCGTAGTTGTATTGCAAAGACTTGTTGCTTTTCAAAAGGTTGGCAAGTTCTTTAAGGTCTTTGGCTGGCACAGTTGGGCTGGAAGTCCAAATGAAGGGCACATAAACCGCAATGGAAACACCTGCAAAATCTGTGTCCACATTGAAGGGCGCGCGGTTTGCCAGCGCTTGAGCAACCGCTGCCAATGGAAAGGACAGGTTGTGCATCATGATGGTGTAACCGTCGGGTGCCGCTTTGGCCATGAGGTCTGCGCCAATGTTGCCGCCGGCACCACCTTTGTTGTCAACCGTGACGGGCTGCCCCATTGACTCAGTCATCTTTTGCGCAATGATGCGAGCCACGATGTCGGTCGTTCCGCCCGCTGGGAACGGCACAATCATTTTGATGGGCTTGGTGGGATAGGACTGCGCAATAGCACCAAGTGGCAATGCCATTGCAAGCAATGTGACCGAGCAAACTTGTTTCCACTTTGAAAAAATTGAACGCATTGTGTCTCCTTTTTAACAGATTTATTTTTTACCCAAACCCAATCGTTTGGCGCCTTCAATGTACAAAGCGATGCGCTCTTTCATGAAGGCGTCCATTTGATCGGTGCCAATGTTGACCAACTCAAAGCCGCTCTTGGCTGCCAGCTCTTTCATTTCAGCATCGTTGTTCAGAGCCAGCCACATGTCAGACAATTTTTTGCGAGCCTCAGGTGAGGTTGACTTGGGTACGCCCACGCCGCGATACGCGCCGTCAATCCAATCGACACCCAGTTCTCTAAAGGTAGGCACAGTGGGCATGAGGGGGTGGCGTTTTTCCATGGCCACAGCCAAGGCGCGAACTTTGCCGCGATTGGCAATGGCAAAGGGGGTGTAAGTGACGGCGCCATCAATTTGCGCACCCACCACAGCCATGGACATGTCGCCCGTTCCTTTGTAAGGAACATAGGTGCTCTTGATGCCAAAGGCTGCATTCAGACGCTCATGCGCGGCATGGTTGGCTGAATTCAAGCCAGAGCCGCCCAAGTTCATTTTGCCGGGAGATTGTTTGGCAGCGGCAATGAACTCGGCAAAGTTTTTGATGGGACTGCTTTCTGGCACCACCAACACATCAGGGGTGTAATGGAACCAAAAGACGGGGGTGATGTCAGCCGTTTTGTATTGAACTTCACCTTCGATGGGCTGAAACACGATGTGCGGCAAATTGATGCCCACCACATTGAGGCCATCGGCTGGTAGGTTGTTCATCTGGGCCCACATGAGACCACCACCAGCGCCAGCCTTGTATTGAATGATGGTATCGATGGCGCCGCATTTCTTTTTGAGCACCACTTGCT
>CANFJC010000268.1 GCA_947447245.1 Comamonadaceae bacterium | reverse complement strand
GTTGTCCAAAGAGATCTTGTCACAGGTTGGCCTTGCAGAACGCTTGAATCATTTTCCCAAAGTCCTCAGTGGGGGCGAGCAACAACGTGTTGCTCTGGCACGCGCCTTTGTGGTCCAGCCTCAACTCCTTTTGGCCGATGAGCCGACAGGCAGCCTCGATGCGCAAACAGGCGAAAGCATCATGGATTTGATGTTGTCCATGAATCAGGCACGGGGAACCACCTTGATTTTGGTCACGCATGACCAAAAATTGGCATCTCGCTGCGATAGAACGCTCACCTTGCAAGCCGGACAGCTCATATCCCAACGATAATTGGGGCATGTCTTCTCCCAAAATTCTTTTCGGTTTCCATGCGGTCGGTGTTCGTTTGAAAACAGCACCTCAATCGATTGTCGAAATCTATTTTGAAACCACCCGCCGCGATGCTCGCATGCGCCAGTTCATTGAACGCGCTCAAGAGGCTGGTGTCAGGCTGATAGAGGCTGACGGCATGCGCTTGGCCAAGTTGGCGGGCAGCCATGGTCATCAGGGTGTTGCAGCTCGTGTAGAAAGCTTGCCTCAAGCCCATTCGCTGGATGATCTGTTAGACCAAGTTCAGGGGCCCCCATTGCTTTTGGTGTTGGATGGAGTAACAGACCCACACAACCTGGGTGCTTGTTTGCGTGTGGCCGATGGTGCGGGTGCGCATGCTGTCATTGCGCCCAAAGATCACGCGGCTGGCATCAATGCCACTGTGGCCAAGGTTGCCAGTGGTGCCGCTGAAACCGTGCCGTATTTCATGGTGACCAATTTGGCCAGAACGCTGGGCGAACTCAAGGAGCGATCTATTTGGATCATTGGCACCAGTGGTGATGCCCCTCGCAACATTTACCAAGCCGATCTGAAAGCACCGGTTGCATTGGTCTTGGGCGCTGAAGGGCCTGGCATGAGACAACTCACCCGCAGAACTTGCGATGAGTTGGTCAGCATCCCCATGCAGGGTGCCGTTGAAAGTTTGAATGTGTCGGTCGCCAGCGGTGTTTGTTTGTTTGAGGCTGTGAGGCAGCGTTTGGGTTCATAAGATCAAAGCAGTCCTGCCGCACCCAAAATGCCGCCAGCTGCAATCAGCCACAACAAGTGAATCGAAGTTCGCAACATCACCAGCGTTGCTACTGCAGTCACCATCCAAATTTTCCAGTCTTGTGCAAGGTCGCGATGGGCCGCCGACAACAACCAGCCCGTTGACACCAAGAGCCCAATCACAATGGGCGCCATGCCCGATTTGAAGGTCTGTACCGATATCAGATCACGGTTGACATGAGCCCATTTGGTGGCTTTGTAAGTCAGGACAGAGGAGGGCAACATGATGCCCAGCATGGTGAGCATCATCCCCAGCAGCCCAAGCCACCAAGCAAGGGCGCCCGCGCTTAAGCCACCGCCTGCATTGACGCCGACCTGCCATCCCATGAGCGCTACAAACAGCACGTTCGGGCCAGGTGCAGACTGAGCCAGCGCAATGCAAGATGAAAAGGATTCATCCGTGAGCCAATTTTTTTCACTGACTAAAAATCGGTGCATGTCTGGCGCTGTCGTGATGGCACCCCCAATCCCCAACAAGGACAAGACAGCAAAATGCATGAACAGGTCGAACCAGTCTTGTGGACTCAGAAGCAGGCCCATGCTTAGGATGCCTCCTGATCTGGGTCTGGTTTGTCATCAAGACTTGCTGGCAACTGTTTCAATGCTCGGTAGGTGATGAAACAGGCCAGGCTGCCTAAGGCAAGTAAAACCCAAGGCAGCGGCCATCTGAAAATACCGACACAAGCAAATGAAAGCACAGCAAAGAGGATGGCTGTCCAAAGTCCCATTGGATTTTTGGGCAGCGTTGAACCGAGTTTGAGTCCTGTGGCAATGACCAAACCAGCAGACACTGCCCCCATGCCTTTGAGTGCGCCTTGCGCGACAGGATTGTCAGCCACGCCGCCAAACAAGATGGCCAGACCAAGTACAACAACGAGGGGCCCGCAAATCAAGCCGCAAACGGCTGCCAAGGCGCCTGCAATGCCGAAGTATTTGCCGCCAATCATCAAGCAAAGGTTGACCACATTGGGCCCTGGCATCACTTGGGCGACTGACCATTCTTCAACAAATTGAGCTTTGGTCATCCACTTTCTGCGCTCCACCAATTCGCGCTGAACGACGCCTAAAACGCCGCCAAACCCTTGGAGTGCCAAGACGGTGAAAACCATGAACAATTCTGTTTTGGATTGGGGATGGCGTGATTCTTGGACTTCAGAAGACATGCGCGAATTATCGCTGAAGCTTTTGAGTGTCAGAGGTCCCCGAAATAGCGTCCTCGACTGTCGCCGTGCTCATTTGGAGAGACCCTCTGGGAGATATGTTCCCAAAGAGGCTCTAAACTACGGCATTCTCCAATTTCGCTCCATGAACGCACTGGTTGACGTCTCCTTTTTTCCGCGCAACGCCAAACCCCTGAACAGCTATCGCAAGTTCTGGGCGGCGCGCTTTGGCACGGCCCCCTTTTTGCCCATGAGCCGCGCTGAAATGACGCAATTGGGTTGGGACAGTTGCGACATTGTTTTGGTCACTGGCGACGCTTATGTCGACCATCCCAGTTTTGGCATGGCCGTGATCGGTCGAATGCTAGAGGCGCAAGGTTTTCGAGTGGGCATCATTGCTCAACCCGATTGGCAAAGTGCCGAACCGTTTCGCGCTTTGGGTAAGCCCAATTTATTTTGGGGTGTCACGGCAGGCAACATGGACTCCATGATCAACCGCTACACGGCTGATCGAAAAATCAGATCTGACGATGCTTATACAGCAGGGGACGTTGGCGGCAAGCGGCCCGACCGCGCGGCCATTGTTTACAGCCAACGTTGCCGAGAGGCTTTTCCAGAGGTTCCCATTGTGTTGGGCGGCATTGAAGGTTCTTTGCGGCGCATCGCGCACTATGACTATTGGTCAGACAAGGTGCGCCGCTCGATTGTGGTTGACAGCAAATGTGATTTGTTGCTTTACGGCAATGCCGAGCGTGCCGTGGTTGAAATTGCGCACAGATTGGCTGCCAGAGAACCCGTTCATGACATCATCGATGTGCGCGGCACAGCCTTTGTACGTCGTCAAACACCTGAAGGCTGGTTTGAGATTGACTCATCTTCCGTCGACACCCCTGGGCATGTTGAAGCGCATGTCAATCCTTATCTCATGATTTCGGAACAGGCGCGTGAGAACGGTGCGACGTGCGCCCGCGAAGAAGAAGCGCAGTCTGTTGCCGATCAACAAAATGCTTCAGTCAAACCCCTGACCTTTGTGCCCAATCCGCAGATGCCTGCCATGACAGGCAAAGGCCTGCACAAAGTGCCACCCCGTGACAAAAGCGTCATTCGCCTGCCCAGTTATGAGCAAGTGAAATCAGATGCTGTGCTTTACGCGCACGCCAACCGTGTATTGCATTTAGAAACCAATCCGGGCAACGCACGCTGTTTGGTCCAAGCCCATGGCGAAGGTCTGACCGCTCGCGATGTTTGGATCACACCTCCGCCCATTCCGCTGACCACGGCCGAAATGGATGCGGTGTTTGACTTGCCCTATGCGCGCAGTCCACATCCCATTTATGCCGACGAAAATGGCTCGCACGATGGTGCTACCAAAATACCGGCCTGGGAGATGATTCGCTTTTCT
>CANFJC010000267.1 GCA_947447245.1 Comamonadaceae bacterium | reverse complement strand
GTGAGTTTCAAGAATTGGCTCAAGGACTCGATGGCGTCGGGCGAAGTTTGAGCCCAAGAACAAGGCAGCACACAAAGCCACGCCATGGACAGCCAGAGCAGATGGAGTTTGGCTTTCATCATGAGATAGCAATTGGAAAGGGACCGCTTATTCAGCGCGCGCAGGCACCAAAATTTCTCGCTGGCCGTTGCTGCTCATGGAACTGACCAAGCCCGCTTTTTCCATCTCTTCTACCAAACGCGCAGCGCGGTTATAGCCAATCTTCAAGTGACGCTGCACCAGAGAAATACTGGCCTTGCGATTTTTCAAAACCACTTCAACGGCTTGGTCGTACATGGGGTCTTTTTCAGCATCACCGCTGTCGCCATAGCCTGTGTCTTCGCCATCGGTGGTGCCACCTTCCAGCACGCCTTCGATGTAATCAGGCTCGCCTTGCGTTTTCAAATAACTCACCACACGGTGAACTTCTTCGTCACTCACAAAGGCGCCGTGAACCCGAATGGGGAAACCAGTACCTGAAGGCATGTAGAGCATGTCACCCATGCCCAGCAAAGCCTCAGCACCCATTTGATCTAGGATGGTTCGGCTGTCAATTTTGCTGGAGACTTGGAAGGCAATGCGCGTGGGAATATTGGCCTTGATCAAGCCTGTGATCACATCGACACTGGGGCGCTGTGTGGCCAAGATCAAGTGGATGCCAGCGGCACGCGCCTTTTGCGCCAAACGTGCAATGAGCTCTTCAATTTTTTTACCGACCACCATCATGAGGTCGGCCAACTCATCAATCACCACCACAATGTGCGGCAAGCGCTTCAAAGGTTCTGGATCATCAGGGGTGAGGCTGAAGGGATTCAAAATGAATTCTTCGCGCTCGCTGGCGTCGTCAATTTTGGTGTTGTAGCCCGCCAAATTGCGAACGCCCATTTTGCTCATCAACTTGTAGCGGCGCTCCATTTCACCCACGCACCAGTTCAGGCCGTGTGCGGCTTGCCGCATGTCGGTCACCACGGGGGCTAGCAGATGCGGAATGCCTTCGTACACCGACATTTCCAACATTTTGGGGTCGATCATGAGCAGTCGAACATCTCGCGCTTCGGCTTTGTAGAGCAAAGACAAAATCATGGCATTGATACCCACCGACTTGCCAGAGCCCGTGGTACCTGCCACCAACACGTGAGGCATTTTGGCCAAGTCCACCACAACAGGATTGCCCACAATGTCTTTGCCCAAACCCATGGTGAGCATGGACTTGGCTTCGTTGTAAACCTGCGAACCTAAAATTTCGCTGAGCTTGATGGACTGGCGTTTGGCGTTGGGCAACTCCAAGGCCATGTAGTTTTTGCCAGGAATGGTTTCCACCACACGAATGGAAATGAGGCTCAGAGAACGCGCCAAGTCTTTGGCCAAATTGACCACTTGCGATCCTTTGACGCCCGTAGCAGGTTCAATTTCATAACGCGTGATCACAGGGCCAGGTGCTGCAGCCACCACACGCACTTCAACGCCAAAATCTTTCAAGCGTTTTTCTATCATGCGGCTGGTCATCTCTAGCGTTTCTGGCGCTACGCCCTCTTGTCTGAGGGTCAAACTGTCGAGTAAATCAACCTGCGGTAATTTGCTGTCAGGCAATTCATTGAACAAGGGTTTCTGACGCTCTTTCACCACACGCTCGCTGCGCGGTACGGCAGTGACCGGCGCTTCAATGACCATGGGCGCAACCGGTTCAGCGAAGACTGGCGCAGACACGCCTGCCGCGGCAAACAAAGGCTTCTCTTCAAACTCGTTGCCAAAGGGGTGCAATTGAGGTTCAGCAGGCAATTTGGACTGAAGCTGTTCGCGTTCGCGCAAGGCTTGTTGACCCATGGCCAAGTCTTCTTCCATTTCACGCTTGACTTGACGCGATTGCATCAAGCCATCGATCTTGCCGCCCAATGACTCACACACTTGACCCCAAGAAAAACCAAAGGCCCATCCCATCCCCATCGCGACGCACACAATTTCAATCAAGCTAGAGCCATTGAAGCCCAACCATTTCAATGAAAAATGCCCAACGGCATACCCTAAAGCGCCACCACTGGTGCCAGGCAAGATGGCATCCCAACGCGTGAGTCGCGCCCATTCCAGCGCACTGCTCGACGACATAAGAACAAACAAGCCGACCCAAAAAATCAAACGGGTTTTCCAGTTGGATTCCGTTTCTTTGTCAGAGGCTTTGGACGTGGTTTCGTCGGTTCGCAGCCAATTTGCCCAAGCATTCAGCCATAAGCGTCCCAAGATGGCAACCAACCACCACGCAGAATAGCCAAAGCAAAAATACATGCCATCCGCCAACCAAGCACCGACCAAACCCATCCAGTTGACAACGCTGCCACCCAAGCCGGAACCCGACCAAGACGGATCTTTGGGACTGAAACTGAACATGGCCAAGGCCAATAAAATGAGAGTAGCCGCACCCAGGAAAAGAACGATTTCCTGAGTGAAGCGCATCAAGCCGAGGCCCTCATTGAGCACACTGGGTGAGTCTGCTTCGGGGCTGGGGCTTGGGTTGGTAAGGGTGCGAAGTGAATAGGTCATGGTCTTACCCTCAAGCTTACCCGATAGACCCCCCGAAACAGGTGTTTCACAAGCTTCTTACAATGGAGGTTTAGCGTTAACCCGAATTCCGCAAGATTGTCCATCATGTCCAACACCCTTCCCACCCAACACGCCCAAGTTTTAATTCTGGGCTCCGGCCCTGCCGGCTATACGGCCGCCGTTTATGCGGCCCGCGCCAACCTCAAGCCTTTGCTCATTACGGGCATTGCCCAAGGCGGCCAACTGATGACCACCACCGAGGTGGACAACTGGCCTGCCGACGTTCATGGCGTTCAAGGTCCCGAACTCATGCAACGCTTTTTGGAGCACGCCGAGCGCTTCAATACGCAAATTGTGTTTGACCACATCAACAAGGTCGATTTCAGCAAACGCCCTTTCACTTTGACAGGCGACAGCGGTGTTTACACCTGCGACTCCCTGATCATTGCCACGGGGGCCTCTGCCAAATACCTTGGCATTGACTCGGAAACGGCCTTCATGGGCCGCGGCGTGTCGGGTTGCGCCACCTGCGATGGTTTCTTTTACAAAGAGCAGGTTTGCTGCGTGGTGGGCGGCGGTAATACGGCAGTCGAAGAAGCCCTTTACTTGTCCAACATTGCCAGCAAGGTTTACCTCATTCACCGCCGAGACAAATTCAAAGCCGAGCCTATCTTGGTTGACAAGCTCATGGACAAAGTAGCGGCTGGCAAGATTGTTTTGCAAACGTTCCAAACCTTGGAAGAGGTTTTGGGCGACAACACCGGCGTCACCGGCGTCCGCTTGAAGTCCACCAAAGACGGCTCTTTGCAAGACTTGGAACTCAAGGGCTGCTTCATTGCCATTGGTCATTCGCCAAATACCGATATTTTCCAAAACCAACTTCAAATGGAAAACGGCTACATCGTGACTCAAAGCGGGTTGAAAGGCTTTGCCACCATGACCAGCGTGCCTGGGGTTTTTGCCGCAGGCGATGTCCAAGATCACGTCTATCGCCAAGCCATTACCAGCGCTGGCACAGGTTGCATGGCAGCCCTGGATGCTCAGCGCTTTTTGGAGCAAGAAGGCGCTTGAAGCCCATTTCTTGGGGTGGATTTGCTCCGCCCGAGGGGCTGGCC
>CANFJC010000266.1 GCA_947447245.1 Comamonadaceae bacterium | reverse complement strand
CCCTTGTCTGCCAATGCCTTGCTAGATCAATTTGGCTACAAAAAGGATGCCAAAGGCTATCGCAACTTGCCAGACGGCAAACCACTGGTGTTCACCATTTACTCGTCCACCTCTTCTGTGGACCGTGAAAGGGATGAGCTTTGGAAAAAATCGATGGACCGATTGGGCATTCGGCTCAAGGTTAAAAAAGACAAGTTTCCCGAAATGCTCAAGCAGGGCAAACAATGCGCCATACCTTCTTGGGCTTTGGGTTGGACGCGGTCTTCCGAGGCCGAATTTGTGATGAAGCTCTTGTATTCCAAAACCATTGGTCAAAACAATTACGCATGTTTTGAAAATGCAGAATACGACGCCTATTTTGAACAACTCAAGCGCTTGCCCGACGGCCCTGATCGCACGCGCGTTTTGCACAACATGTACCGTTTGATGGAAGTCAATGGCGTGCTCGGATTAAGTTCAACAGGCATTGCAACGCGGCTGAGCCATCAGCGTTTGGAAGGCTTTCGCAAACACCCCTTGATCTTGGGTGATTGGATTTACTATGACATTCAAAAACCTTAAAGGCACTGCAATATGAGTGCCTACATCTTTCGCCGCATCTGGCAAATGATTCCAACTTTGGCAGGTGTGATCTTGTTGGTATTTTTTCTTTTCAATTGGATTGGTGGTGACCCTGCCTATGTGCTGGCTGGCTTGTTTTCAAACCAAGAACAAATTGACAGCATTCGGGCTGAGCTGGGGCTTGATCAACCCCTCACTGTTCAGTTGTGGATTTTTGTCAAACAGGTTGCCACATTCAATTTTGGCAACAGTTGGACTACAGGCGAATCGGTTGCCGACATTTTTGCTACCCGCTTACCCGCTTCGCTGACTTTGATGGCGCCTCTGCTCTTGATTGAAACAATCATTGCTTTGGTTTTGGCCTTGGGGCTTGCTTGGGTCAGAGGCTCTTCTGTTGACCGCGGCACCATGGTCGTGTTTACCGCCTTGATGTCCGTCAGTATTTTGGTCTTCATCATTTTGGGACAATATGTGTTGGCCTACCGCTTGGGTTGGTTTCCAGTGCAAGGTTGGAGCGACAACTACTGGAAAAACATCAGCACCTATGCGCCGCTGCCGATCTTGCTGGGCTTGGTGGTCAGCATTGCCCCCAATACGCGTTTGTTTCGAAGTTTCGTGCTGGACGAAGTCGATCAAGACTATGTGCGAACAGCCAGAGCCAAGGGGCTCTCCGAGCCGCGTGTGATGTTTGTGCATGTTTTGCGCAATGCCTTGATTCCTGTCATCACGTTTGTGATTTCGAATTTGCCAGGGCTCTTGCTTGGCGCTTTTTTGTTGGAAAGATTTTTTGGCATTCCAGGTGTTGGCCGAGAAATTATTTTGGCCGTGGAGCGAAGTGATTTTCCAGTCATCAAGGCTGTGACCGTTTATGTGGCCATTGCCACCATGATTTTCAATCTGATTGGTGACGTCTTGTATCGCTTAACCGACCCTCGTGTTCAATTGCGCTGAAATCCGATCACTCATCTCATGAATATGCAAAGTCACCCCAATTCAGCTGACAAATCGGCCAATCCCTTGGGCAGCTCGACCGCCAATGCTTCTGTCAGTCACGTGAGCGAGGGCGCATGGGCGCTGGCTTGGCGTCGCTTTAAATCTGATCGCGTAGGCGTATGGAGTGGTATCACCGTGGTTCTCAGTTTGGCCTTGGTGTTCACCACCTTGCTAGGGACACTGGCTTCAGATTGGGAAAAAGAAGTGGCCATTAGCAATGCGCCGCCATCCTGGGCCATGAGTGGATTTCAAGGCAATGACGCCAACAAAGCCATCCCTGAAGTTGTGCTTTACGAACCCACGCCAACGGACGTCGCAGACCCCATCGCACCCCAATGGGAGCTTGCTCAAAAAGCTGTGAAGCCGGCAGGCGACAAGGTCAACGCCTTGGCCACTCATCTGCCAATGGGCTCAGACAAATGGGGCCGAGATGTTTTAGCCAAGACGATCAAAGGTGCAGAAACCAGTATTTTGGTGGGCTTGGCTGCTGCTTTCATGGCCACGCTTTTGGGTTCTGTTTTGGGTGCCGTATCGGGTTGGTACGGCGGCGTTGTGGATGACTTGAGCAACTGGCTTTACAACGTTTTTCATTCCATTCCTGGTATTTTGCTCATCTTGGCCATTGCGGCCGTTTTGAATACCAAGGGCACCATGGCCGTGGTGCTCATTTTGGGAACCACTGGATGGACGGGTACTTACCGATTGATTCGGGGTGAATACCTCAAGCACCGAAGCCGAGACTATGTGAGGGCGGCAGATGCCATTGGCGCGTCCAACAATCGCCGCATGTTTGTGCATATTTTGCCCAATGTCAGCCACGTCATTTTGGTTCAGTTCTCACTGCTGACTGTTTCTTGCATCAAAGCAGAAGTGATTCTGTCCTTTCTCGGATTCGGTGTGCCCGTTGATGGCGTTTCATGGGGCACCATGTTGACAGAAGCCCAAAATGATTTGCTGGTGGGTTATTGGTGGCAACTCTTGTCTGCAACTGCTGCCATGTCCATTTTTGTAACAGGTTTGTCCCTCCTCACCGATTCATTGAGGGATGCATTAGATCCCAAAGTGATTCACTGAGCCCCACCCATTGAATGCTTGACATGGCAACACGCAGACATCCTCCGCCCATCGCCCAAATTTCTGACAATTTGTTGGAAGTTAAAAATCTGACTGTCGATTTCATCAGTGCCTCCAAGGCGCCTGTTCGTGCAGTTGAGTCTGTTTCATTTGTCATCCCTCGGGAACGCACCGTTGCCTTGGTCGGCGAGTCTGGCAGCGGCAAGTCAGTCAGTGCTTTGGCCATCATGGGATTGTTGCCCCCACAAAATGCCATCGTGGCTTTGCATTCGGCCATTGAGTACGACAACCGCTCTCTGTTAAACCTTTCAAGGGCAGAGTGGCAACTGATTCGAGGTTCTCGAATTGCCATGATTTTTCAAGACCCCATGACGTCACTGAACCCCGTGTACACGTTAGGATTTCAGCTGGCTGAAATGCTGAAAATTCACAAGCAGTTTTCAAACAAGCAGGCCGCTGCGCGCGCTTGTGAGCTCCTAGAAGAAGTGGGCATACCCGAGCCCCAAAAACGCGTCAATGCTTACCCGCATGAGCTGTCGGGTGGCCAGCAGCAACGCGTGATGATTGCCATGGCACTGGCCTGTGAGCCCGAACTGTTGATTGCCGATGAACCCACCACGGCTTTGGATGTGACGGTGCAACGTCAAATCTTGTTGCTGCTTGCCGAATTGCGCGAAAGGCGCCGCATGGCCATGCTTTTCATCACACACGATTTGGGCTTGGTCAGTGAAGTGGCCGATCATGCGGTGGTGATGCGCAAAGGCACCGTTCGCGAGGCAGGCCCTGTGAGAACACTGTTTAGCCAACCTCAAGACCCTTACACCAAGGCCCTTTTAAGTTGTCGGCCCAGCGTGGACAGGCAGGGCAAAAGACTTTTAACCATTGACGATTGGATGTCTGCCAGCACGGCTGAAAGTTTGCCATTGGCCAGTTCAACAGCGGTCGATGACCCTGCAGTGCCTGTTGCAACATCAAATCAAGACAAGCCCTTGTTAGAAGTACAAGGTCTTCGCAAAGTGTTTAAACGGTCGGGGCCTTGGTTCCAAAATGATGATTTTGTGGCTGTTGAAAACGTCAGTTTTCAATTGATGCGCGGTCAAACCGTG
>CANFJC010000265.1 GCA_947447245.1 Comamonadaceae bacterium | reverse complement strand
CATGGCAAACATGATGGCAAATTGAGCCACCATGAAAGGCATCACACCCCGTGTTACTTCGTCCATGCTCACTTTGCCTACACCCGCCACTGCGTTCAACACAGTCCCCACAGGTGGCGTGATCAAGCCAATGGCATTGTTGATGATGAACAAAACACCAAAGTAAACAGGATCGATTCCGGCAGCTTTCACCACGGGCATCAGCACAGGTGTTAACAGCAAAATGGTAGGCGTCATGTCAAGCGCAGTCCCCACTACCATGGTGATGACCATGATGGTCAACATCAATAAACGGGGGCTGTCTAGCATCGGTTGCAACAATGAAATCAATTCTGCGGGCAAATTGGCCACTGTGATCAACCAAGCAGACACCATGGCTGCGGCCACCAAGAACATCACGATGGCACTGGTTTTAGCAGACGAGACAAACAAAGGCAGCACGGTTTTGAAATTGAGTTCTTTGTAAACAAACAGAGAGATCAACAAAGCGTACATGGCTGCAACCACCGCGGCTTCAGTGGGTGTGAAAACACCAAACTTCAAACCGAAGACCACAATCAATGGCAAGACCAAGGCCCAAGTGGCTTCACGCATTGCAAGGCCAATTTCTGCCATGGATTTGCGAGGCGGAACTTGCACCACTTCCTTGCGAGCCAACCACCACCATGTCACCCACAACGCGCCGCCCAACATCACACCTGGCACGATGCCTGCCATGAAAAGTTTCGAGATGGAGACGTTGCCGGCCACACCAAAAATCACAAAACCAATGCTAGGCGGAATGACGGGTGCGATGATGCCGGCAGAGGCGATCAAACCGGCCGATCGGGCACGGTCGTGGCCCGCAGCAACCATCATGGGCAAGAGCAAGGAAGCCAAAGCTGCGGCGTCAGCAACAGCGGAACCAGACAATGCAGCCATGATCACAGCGGCCATGATGGTCACATAACCCAAACCACCCTTGATGTGGCCTACACAGGCCATGGCAAAGTTCACAATGCGGCGTGACAAGCCGCCTGCATTCATGATTTCACCCGCCAGCATAAAAAATGGCACGGCCAGGAGTGGGAAGCTGTTGGAGCCTTCTATGAGGTTTTGAGCCAAGATTTGTGCATCAAACATGTTGAGGTGAACCATCAAGGCCACACCACAGATGAGCAAAGAAAAAGCGATGGGCACACCCAAAGCCATGGCACCCAATAAAGAAAATACGAATACAGCAATGGTCATTTGATTGTCTCTTTAGGAATTGCCGTGTGGGACTCACCATGTGGGGCTTCTTCCGATTCTTGGAACATCATGAGGTCCTCATCCTTCATTTGACCTGTGACCAACTTGATGAAATCAAGTGCGATCAACAAACCGCCCAAAACGGCAAAAATAATGCCGGGAAAGTAAACCCAGCTTAAGGAGACTTCCATCACCGCGCTGGTGCTGGTCCAATTGATCACAGCCTGCTCGTAAGCACCTTTGAACAACAAACCGCAGCACAGCATCATGAGAAGTTGAGACAGGCCCATGCAGATTTTTTTGCCGACAGGCCCAAGACGCCCTACCAACATGTCTGTTCCCAAATGCTCGTGGGAACGCAAGGCAACGATGGCACCCAAAAATGTCATCCATACAAACAACCAACGAGACAACTCTTCGGACAATGTGATGCCTGAATTAAAGCCGTATCGCAGCAAAACGTTGCCAAAAACCAAAACCACCATGGCCGCCATGAAAGCGGCAATCAAGTATTCGATCGCTTTGCAAGTGATATCGAAGAAACGGGTCATCTGCGGATTCCTAGAAACTGAGCTCAATCAATAATGTACGAACTAGTTAGTTTTTTAAGATAAGTAATTACCCTAGTTTGTCAAACAAATAAGCGGCTACCTGTTATGTGTAATTTGAATATCAGTACTAACGAACCATTAAGCACACACATAACTCATCAACATGTCCACAACCTGGGACTTTTTCAGCGTTTGAGCCTTGCCTTTAGGCGTCTTGCCTTTGAAGATGAGGCCAAAAGTGTGTTGATTGGACACATTGAAAAATGTGAGTGCAGAAATGGCCGAATGGATTTCAAGGGGCGTTAAGTTTTTCTTGAAAACGCCCTTCTTCAAGCCACGGGTGTACAGGTCCTGAATGGTCTGCAAGGCTGAACCATTGAGCTTTTGTATTTCTTTACTTTGTGCCAGGTATTCGCCACGTTGTACGTTTTCCGTCATGACCAAACGAATGAACTGCTCATTGCTTTGATGGTGATCGTAGGTAAATTCAACCAAGCGCCTCAAGGCCTCTTCAGGCTCAAGGTCACTCAGGTGCAGATTCGTTTCAATTTGACGCATTCGGCCGTAGGCTGCTTCCAAAACGGCAACATACAGGCCATCTTTACTGCCGAAGTAGTAATAGATCATGCGCTTGCTGGTGCTTGTGGCCGCTGCGATTTCATCGATGCGTGCCCCTGCCAAACCTTTGTCTGCGAACTCTGTGGTGGCAACTTTCAAAATCTCAGCCATCGTCCGTTCAGGATCGTTGGTTCGACTTGTGGTACGTGTGCGGGTTGATGAGGACTGCGATTTCGTCATTTGCTAAATGTACCATTTGGTTAACTTAACCTGCTACGGTAATCCTTCCCTTTTGCACAAAATCCGTTTGGACCTAGGGTGTTAACGATGTGACCGGTACAAACTGTAAACGATGTCTCCAGTATGTACGCTTGATGAATTGGTGGGCCCACCAGGACTTGAACCTGGGACCAAAGGATTATGAGCAGCTTTAAGAAATAAAACCTATTACAAATCAATAGGTTACAAGCGAACTGCAGGGGTGTGGAAGCAAATGTGGAAGCATCATTTCTTTACTTTGACAGAACCGCGGACTGTTAGTCAGGAGTTTTCTTTTGACCGATTCAAATAAAGACAATATTTGATGCAATCGCAAATTAGTTCGACCAAATAGAATCAACCTGCCTGTTCTTTCGATTTGGCGTTTCTTGTACAGGCAACCAAGATCGAACATATTCAGCACTAATTTGAGTCGGCGAGACTTTGACTCTCAAGTGACCTGAACTACTTTGGATTTCACCGGAGTTATAGTGGTAATCTTTAGCAATGCTTGCGCCACTACTAAAGTTTTTAGCACTGGGCTGGGGTACTGTTTGATACACAATGCCATCCAAATCTTGTTTGGCATACAAATGATCATGGCCATGAAAAACCGCCTTCACTTTGTTCTTGACCAATATGTCGTGAATGGGCAACTCCCAGCCAGGTCTGCGTGAACTAAACCCAGTACTGCCGTCTAAATTTTTACCGCCCCACTCAAAAAACGGAGCAGCCTCTATGCCGCCTCGCATCTGCCCATCCAAGCCGCCCACCAGGTTATGGATGAAAATCATTTTGTGCTTGGCTTGACTGTCTGCCAGTGTTTTGGCTAGCCATTGGTATTGCCTGTCGCCCAAAGTGAGATTCCAGCCATCTTTGCTTGACTGGGCAGGACTGCTCCAATAAGGGTCTAGCACCACAAACAAGGCATCGCCCCACTGCCACGCGTACCATGAGGCTCGATCACCCGTTAGAGCATCTTTCAATGTGTCACCCAGATAAAAACCGTCAGGTTTTGGGTTGGCAAAATAAGTTTGTCTTGCAGATGTTGCCCACACGGGTAGGGCATTGTTTGAGCCATTGAGCAACCATCCCAACTCGCCATCGTGATTGCCATTGACCAAAAACAATGGGACTGAATGTGTCATCAATCCAAAATTATTTCGCTCAT
>CANFJC010000264.1 GCA_947447245.1 Comamonadaceae bacterium | reverse complement strand
TCGCCGCAGCATCGCTCGCGCCAAAACCATCCTTGCCCAAAAGCAAGCCGCCAAATAAGGAGTGACCATGACGGAAGCTAAAACATCCCTCAAGCGCACCTTGATCGGCAAGGTGGTCAGCGACAAGCGTGCCAAAACCGTAACGGTTTTGGTAGAGCGTCGCGTGAAGCATGCTTTGTACGGCAAGATTGTTGCCAAATCAAGCAAGTACCACGCGCATGACGAAACAGGACAATATGGCGTAGGCGACGTGATCGAGATCACCGAAAGCAAGCCAATTTCCAAAACCAAAAACTGGGTAGCCACCCGTTTGGTTGAAAAGGCTATTGCGATCTAAGCTTTATCAGCTCACATCAGCAAACTTTCCAAAAACGACTCACAATAGTGGGTCGTTTTTTTTCGTCGGTGTGTTCATCAAACGCATCTTTTTCCAGTCGCTTTTTGGCACCATTTTTAAAGGAATCACCATGATCAAAGTTGGAGACACGATACCCGCCGTCACATTGACCGAGTTCGTAGAAGTAGAAGGCAACGGCTGCAGCATTGGCCCCAACCCTGTTGATGTTGCAAAAGCATCCGCTGGCAAAACCATTGCATTGTTTGCTTTGCCAGGTGCTTTCACGCCCACCTGCTCAGCCAAGCACGTGCCTGGTTATGTGGCGCAATTCGATGCCTTGAAGGCCGCGGGTGTGGATGAAATTTGGTGCGTCAGCGTGAACGATGCGTTTGTGATGGGCGCATGGGGCCGTGAGCTGCACAGCACAGGCAAAGTGCGCATGATGGGTGACGGCAGTGCCGATTTCACCAAAGGCACAGGCCTGACTTTGGATCTCACAGCGCGCGGCATGGGCTTGCGCAGCAACCGTTATTCCATGCTGGTCAAAGATGGCAAGGTGGCAACTTTGAACATCGAAGGCCCTGGCAAATTTGAAGTCAGTGACGCTGACACCATGTTGTCACAAGCCAAAGCTTAAACACACACTTGCCACGCTGGGCGCACTTCAAAGCATGACGCGGAGGTAGTGCGCACCAGCCAGAGGGTTGTGATAGTAAGGCGCAACCTCTTCGAAGCCCAAGTCTTCGTAAAGCGCCCTTGCTGATTCCATTTCATCCAGCGTGTCCAACAAGACACAGCTGTAGTCGCATTGGCGAGCCGCATCCAAAATACTTTCAGCCAATTGACGTCCCAAGCCAAGACGGCGAAAAGCCGGCCTGACATACAAGCGCTTCATTTCTGCGGCATTGGGCGAATCGGCCGAATCTAAGGGGCGCAGTGCACAGCAACCCGCAATTTCTTGGTTCACCTTGGCCAACAAAAGAGCGCCGCGGGGTGGCGAATATTCGCCTGGCAGCTGAGTCAACTCTGACTCAAAGTCTTGAAAACAAAGATCAACACTGAGTGAGCGAGCGTACTCTAGAAAAATTTCCCGCACGGCCACCATGTCTTCGGCAGAAGCGGCCTCGAACACAGAGATGGTGGGTTGTGAAGGTGCAGTCAAGAAAGTCAATTTAGAGCGAAAACATCGAATGAAGTTTAGCCTTAAATTCAGGCGGTCATCCTACTGTAGCACCCAGATTAATCAGGGCATACACCAAGCCAGCACTGAGCAAAATGCACAGAACAGCCAACAGCCAATTGGCTGGGCCATCTTGGGATGAGTGCGCTGGTGCTTCGCTGCTTTTATCGCCCTTCAACATGGCGATGGTCAGGTTCTGTTTTTTCTTCAAGAAATACCAAAGGATGGCTAAAAGATGAACGGCCACCAACAAAATAATCAAGGTTTTGCCCAAGCCTTTGTGCCATGACGTGGCCAGACTCACGGTGCTTTCTGCAACGAGGCTGACCAAGGGACCTGCGTTAGAAATTTCATCATCGCTGAAGAGGCCAGTACTCACTTGCAGAAGCAACAAAGCCAATAGGGCGATGACGGACAGAGAGCCCATGGGGTTATGGCCCAGAAACACGGCGGGTGGCGCAGAGGTTTTGAAATACTGCCGAATTAATTCAGGTGTGCAGGCCAATTGACGCCAGCGAGACCAATGCCCACCGCAAAAGCCCCAAATGAATCTAAAAATGAGCAGGCTGAAAACCGCATAAGCACATCTGAAATGCCACACCATGGCGTTGCCACCCACATTGCCTGTAATGACAAGCGCCAGGACCAAGCTTGCAAGTAACCAATGGAAAATGCGGGTCGGCCAATCCCAAATGCGAACTTGAATCATGAAATGACTTTCGATGCGAAAGGCGCATTCTGCAGGGGTTTTAAAATCATGAGAAACTATAAATTACTTCAACGCCATTAGGAATATGCATGAAAAAACATTTCGCTTTCGCTTCAGCTTTGTTGTCTGTTTTGCTGGCACTTCCAGCAGCAGCACAGTTTGCAAAACCAGAAGACGCGATCAAATACCGCAAAGCCAGCTTCACCGTGATGGGCGCTCACTTTGGTCGAGTCGGCGCCATGGCCTCAGGCAGGGCGCCCTATGACGCAAAAGCGGCAGCAGAAAATGCTGACATTGCTGTGGCCATGTCAAAGTTGCATTGGACCGCTTTCCCCGAAGGTTCAGACAAAGGTGAAACCCGAGCCAAGCCAGAAATTTGGAAGGACGCCGCCAAGTTCAAAGATGCTGCTGACAAAATGCAAGCCGAACTGGTTAAAGTGTCTGCCGCCGCCAAGCTCGGCAATGTCGATGCTTTGAAAACAGCCTTTGGCCCCGCAGGGGCCGCTTGCAAAAACTGTCATGACAATTTCCGCAAGGAATGATGCTCATTGATCAGCGCATGCCAAGAGCAGCGCTGTCAACTCTTTCGGGGCACTGATCATCGGGTCGTGCCCCGTTTTCATTTCAATCACGCTGGCGTTTTGAATCCAAAGGCCCTCCCAAAACTGCGGGTCAATCACGCGGCGACGCACGGCATCGATGGTTGCCAGGGGTGGCACCGTGCAATTGATGAAGGTGCGTGGAACGCTGGCAACGCGAGCTGCATCAAAATTCAAGACATGCTGGTAGGTTCCGCCAGGATGCGGTGTTTGTCGCCTTTGTACCCAATCGTAATCTTCGGCAGCCAGACCAAACACAGAAGGGTCGGGTGGTGGAAAACTGTTGTTGATGCTTTCGGCGGCAGCATCGACGCGCGACTTTTGCGTGGCACTGGCATGCGTGCTGCTCCAACTCTCGCCTGGTTTGGGAACCACTGCGTCGAGGTAGACCAAATGCTTCAATCGATTGGCACGCCTGTCAGCGACCGCGGTGCCCAACATGCCGGCATAAGAGTGCACAACCAAAATGGCGTCTTGCATTCCTTGCGCATCGAGCGCTTGCAACACAACTTGCACATGGGTTCCAAAATCAATGCCTCGGTGCAGCAAGTGAGATCGCTCGCCTAAGCCCGTGAGCGTCACGGCGTGCGCGCTATGGCCCGCACGAATAAGGCCTTCAGTGACATGTTGCCAGCACCAAGCACCG
Source organism: Comamonadaceae bacterium (assembly GCA_947447245.1). Classification (GTDB taxonomy): domain Bacteria; phylum Pseudomonadota; class Gammaproteobacteria; order Burkholderiales; family Burkholderiaceae_C; genus Limnohabitans_A. Next base: position 317 of record CANFJC010000264.1, on the reverse strand, counting down.
TGCCAAGCGCCGTGAACCAATAAGAATTGCGCCATCAGACCACGCCTTTGCTTTGAAGTTGTTGAATTTGAGCATCGCTGTAACCCAGCACTTCTTTCAGCAGTTGCGCGGTGTGTTGCCCCAATTGAGGCGGCGCATGGTCTTGCCGCACAGGCGTGAGGCTGAGTTTCAAGGGACTTGCCACCAATCGCAAATCTTTTTGATGAGGGTGCTGCCAAGTGTTGATCATGTGGCGGGCAGTGACTTGAGGGTCAGCAAACACCTCTGACAGATTGTTAATGGCACCGCAAGGAACTTTGGCAGATTCAAGTGCGGGC
>CANFJC010000263.1 GCA_947447245.1 Comamonadaceae bacterium | reverse complement strand
GGAGGGGCCAAAACGACCGCTGATCAAATTAAACAGGGTTGACTTGCCCGCACCATTGGGGCCAATGATGGCGATGCGTTCGCCGGCATTGACGGCCAAGTTAACGCCTCGAATAATCTCAGTTTTACCGAAATTTTTGCGGAGGTCTTTGAGCTCAAGCGCATAAGACATTACGCGGCCTCCCGACGTTTAATTTCTTTTTCAATTTCAATTTGGATATCGCCCCATTCAATCAGGAAGTGCCGACGCATGGCCTCAAACAGCCCAAGTCCCGTCAGCATGATGAACACTGAACCAAACCAGCTGTCCACGCCCTTCGCATTGAGAACAATGCCCATGAACTTCAAGTTGTTACCCAAGGCAGAGTTCAACTGCAAGTGATAGACCATCTCAATCATGGCACCTGCACCAATCAGCGCGACAAACGCTGTGACAAACAAGCCCAAATAACTGACCCAGATTTGTTTCAATTTACCAAATGCGGCCACTCTCAAATTCATCATGATGAGGCTGGCAATGCCGCCCGGTGCATACATGACCATGAACAAGAACAGCAAGCCCAAGTAAAGCAACCAAGCTTTGGTGAGCTCAGACAAAAGGACAAAAGCCAGCACCATGAGAATGCCGCCAATGATGGGGCCGAAAAAGAAGGTTGCACCGCCCAAGAAAGTGAACAACAAGTAGCCACCTGATCGCCCTGCCCCGACCACCTCCGATGTGACAATTTCAAAATTGAGCGCACCCAAGCCACCCGAGATGCCCGCAAAAAATCCAGCAATGATGAATGCAAAGTAACGCACACGTTGCGTGTTGTAGCCAATGAATTCCACTCGTTCGGGATTGTCGCGCACGGCATTCAAAATTCTGCCCAATGGCGTTTGGGTGAATGCATACATGAGTGCAACACAGATGAAGGTGTAGATGGCAATCAAATAGTAGATTTGAATTTGAGGTCCATAGGTGATGCCCCAAATTGTTTGGCCAGCTACGCGATTGCCTGAGATGCCCGCTTCGCCGCCAAAAAACTCAGAGAACATGAGCGACATGGCAAACACCAGCTCTGCGACACCCAATGTGATCATGGCAAAAGGGGTGCCCGACTTTTTGGTGGTGACATAACCCAGCAAAATAGCAAACCCGATGCCCGCGAAGCCGCCAACCAAAGGCAAAAGACTGACAGGAATTTGGGATGTGCCAGCGGTAATTGCGTTCAGTGCATGAATCGCCACAAAAGAGCCAAGCCCCGTGTAGACCGCATGTCCAAAACTCAACATGCCGCCTTGACCCAACAAGATGTTGTAGGACAGGCAGGCAATGATGGCAATGCCCATTTGTGCCAGCATGGTTCCAGACAAATTGCTCGTGAACATCAGCGGCGCGCAAATTAAAACAATCGCAAAGAGGCTCCAAATGAGCCACCGGCCAACGTTGTAGGGTTTAAATTGATAACTTTTCATGCTGTCATCCTTCTCGAGTGCCCAGAAGGCCCTTCGGACGGAATATCAAAATCAACACCAGGAACAGGTAAGGCAAGATGGGCGCCACTTGAGAAACGGTTAATTTCAAAAACGAATTGTTTTGCAAATTGCTTGAGAGTTGGAAGCCTAGGTCTTTGGCCACACTGACAAACGAGTAGTCAAACGCAATGGCAAAGGTTTGAATCACGCCAATGAGCACCGATGCAAGGAAGGCACCTGATAAAGATCCCATTCCTCCAACGACCACCACCACAAAGATGACCGAGCCTACCGTGGCGGCCATGGCGGGTTCAGTGACAAAGGTGCTGCCACCAATGACGCCTGCCAAACCTGCTAGGCCAGTGCCTGCACCAAACACCAACATGAAAACACGCGGCACATTGTGTCCCAAAGCCTCTACGGTTTCGGGATGCGTCAGGGCGGCTTGAATGACCAAACCAATGCGCGTCTTGGTGAGCAGCAGCCACAAAGAGAGCAACATGAGCAAAGCCACAAACATCATGAATGCACGCGTTGCGGGGAATGGCGAGCACACAATGCGAATGGTGGCGTCGGCAGCATTGCACATTTCAGCAGGTGCAGCGCCCCATATCAACTGAAGTCCAGTTGTCGCGTTGTTAATGAGTGTGAAGGCTGAGCCCTTGAGTAACTCAGGCGGCGAGAATTCAACGGCAGTTCGACCCCAAATGAGTTGAACCAATTCATAAACAACGTAAGACAAACCAAAGGTCACTAACAGTTCGGGGACATGACCAAATTTATGAACTTTGCGCAAGGTGATGCGTTCAAAAATAACGCCACAGCCACCCACCAAAAAAGGCGCGATGATCAGAGCTGGCCAGAAGCCAATCACATTGGTCAGGGTGAAACCAAAATAGGCCCCAATCATGTAAAAAGATGCGTGTGCAAAATTCAAGACGCCCATCATGCTGAAAATCAGCGTGAGGCCTGAACTCAGCATAAAAAGCAACAACCCGTAGCTCAATCCATTGAGCATGGAGATGATGAAGAACTCCATAAAAAAAACTACCTTCTGCCAACCATGGCAAGCCACATCAAAAAAGAAGGGCCCAACCCCCAGAGGAGCGGGCCCTACTCGAAACTCACTTCAATTAGCCTGGACGCTTCATCTGGCAGCTGGTGGGCGTGCTGGAAACGTAGGATGGGAACTCTTTCACAGGGACCAAAGTCATGCCTGTGTTTTCAACGCTGTAGTTGTATTTTTTATCAACTTTGCTCCAGACGGTGAGGTACAGCGGCTGCTGCAGTTGGTGATCCGTTTTGCGCATTTCAATTTCACCATTGAAAATGCTGGTGGTTTTTAAACCCTCTAAAGCAGCCGCTACTTTCACAGGGTCGGTGGACTTGGCTTTGGCCATGGCATCACCCAAGGTGGCGAAAATGCTGTGAACTGAACCCGTGTAAAAGTCGTCGTTGAACTTGGCTTTGAACTCTTCTTGCCATTTGTCCATCTGACCACCCATTTTGTAGTGGCCATAGGCAATTTGGAACACTCGGCCTTCGCCATTTTTGCCCAAAGCTGTGGGCGTCCCTGTCACACCTGTGTAGTAAGTGTAAAAAGTACCGTTGTAGCCGCCTTCATTGGCCGCCTTGACCAGCAAGGCCAAGTCAGAACCCCAGTTGCCGGTCACGACAGTGTCTGCACCAGAGGCTTTGATTTTGGCAATGTAAGGGGCGAAATCGCGAACTTGAGCCAAGGGGTGCAAATCTTCACCCACGATTTGTACATCAGGACGCTTGCGGCTGATACCTTCTTTGAAGAACTTGGCCACTTGATGACCATGTGAATAGTTTTGATTCAACAAGAAGATTTTCTTGGTTTCAGGACGATCTTTCATGAAGGTCGTCAGGGCTTCCATTTTCATGGAGGTGTCTGCGTCAAAACGGAAGTGCCAGTAGTTGCACTTGCTGTTGGTAAAGTCAGGATCCACTGCTGAGTGGTTCAAGAAAATGATTTCTTTGCCAGGATTGCGCTCGTTGTATTTGCTGACTGCTTCAATCAAAGCACCGGCAACACCAGAACCATTGCCCTGTGTGATGTAGCGAATGCCTTGGTCTGTGGCAGCTTTCAGAACATTCAAACTTTCTGCAGGGCTCAATTTGTTGTCAAAACCGACCACTTCAAATTTGACACCAGCCTTGTTGATCGCACTGTACTTTTCTGCGAAAAACTGAAAACTTTTGAGCTGGTTATTGCCCACAGGCGCCATGAGGCCTGACAAGGGGTCAATCCATGCAATCTTGACTGTTTCGCCTTTTTGAGCAAAAGCACCCAACGCAGACATTGCCAATGCGGCAACGGCAATAG
>CANFJC010000262.1 GCA_947447245.1 Comamonadaceae bacterium | reverse complement strand
TCGTGCGGGCCGGTCTATTCTCATGAGCACCCCTCCTCCTCCCAAACGACAGTGGTCTTGGCGCAGCCAAGCCTTTCGCGGACTGGTTTATCAAATCCTAGCCATTGTGGGATTGGCCATTGCCGTGGGCTACTTGATGTCCAACACGTTCGCCAACATGCGAGCGCGTGGTATTCAAAGTGGTTTTGATTTTTTCTTGCAGCCGGCCGGATTTGGCATTGGCGAGAGTCTGATTGAATTTGACTCGTCACAAAACTATTTAGTGGCTTACTTGGTGGGCCTGAGCAACACACTGCGCGTTGCCTTGGTCGGCTTGGTCTTAGCCACCTTCTTAGGCACCCTGATTGGCATTGGCCGCCTCACTCAAAACACCTTGGTCAAAACCTTGTGCGCAAGCTATGTTGAGATGACGCGCAACATTCCTTTGCTGCTGCAACTGTTCATGTGGTACTTTGCCATGACCGAGTTGTTGCCTCCCATTGAATCGCCTTTAAAACCGCTTGCTGGGGTGTTCTTCAGCAAGAATGGTTTGCAATACCCCTTACCCGTTTGGGAACCTGGTCATTGGGGCACGCTCATCGGTTTGTGTGTGGGCATCGGTGCTTGGAAATTTTGGTCACACCGCGCCACACAGCATTTCGAAGCCACGGGTCAGACCAAGCCGTCTTTCTTGCCCGGCTTAGGTTTGCTCATTCTGTGCGGGATCATAGGTTGGTTAGCGGGTGGCTTTCCAAGTGAGTTTGACATCCCCGAAATTACTGAAATCAATGTGGTGGGTGGTGGATCTGTCACGCCCGAATACCTCACCTTGCTGGTTGGTCTCACGGTCTACACCTCTGGCTACATTGCAGAGGTGGTTCGTGCAGGCATTCAGTCGGTGTCTTATGGTCAACATGAAGCAGCAGTGGCCTTAGGCCTAAAGCGCACACAAGAGTTGCGCCTCATTCAACTGCCTCAAGCCATGCGCGTGATCATTCCACCGCTGACCAGCCAGTACCTCAATTTGATCAAAAACTCGTCATTGGCGGTGGCTGTTGGTTATCCCGATTTGGTATCGATCAGCTCTACCGCCCTCAACCAAACGGGGCGTGCCATTGAGTGCATTGCGTTGGTCATGTTGATTTATTTGAGCTTGAGTTTGATCACCTCGGCACTCATGAACATTTACAACCGCCGCGTGCGCATTAAGGACCGATGATGACAAACACCGGTTATCAACAACATTTCGAGCCCATTGCCGCGCGTCGTCCGCCGGTCAACGAGACTGGGCTGATGGCTTGGATTCAACGTGGTTTTTTTGATGGGCCTGTCAACAGCCTGTTGACCGTTCTTTTTGTGGCCATGTTGGTTTGGGCCATTCCACCCATTTTCAATTGGACCATTTGGTATGCCATTCCCAATGCAGACAACGCAGCCTGCCGTGCAGCACACGGGCTAGGTGCTTGCTGGGGTGTGGTGGCCGAAAAAGGCAGACTCATTTTATTTGGGCGCTACCCCTTTGAAGAACAATGGCGCCCCTTGGTTGCAAGTGCTGCGGTGGTCGTTTTATTGGTCATCTCTTGTTTGAAAACATTTTGGCGACCTGCCTTGATTGTTGCTTGGGTGGCGGTCTATGCGTTTTTCTTTGCGCTCATGTTGGGTGGTTTTGCTGGCCTGACGCCAGTTGAAACAGCGCGCTGGGGTGGCTTGCCTCTCACATTGCTGTTGGCCAGTGTGAGCTTGGTGGTTGCATTTCCTTTGGCGATTTTGTTGGCGCTTGGCAGACAATCAAACCTACCGGCCATTCGCACTTTGTGCGTCATCTTTGTTGAGTTTGTGCGTGGCGTGCCGCTCATCTCTGTGCTGTTCATGGCATCTTTCATCTTGCCTTTGTTCATGCCCCAAGGCACAAAGATTGATGTGCTGGTTCGGGTACTCGTTGGCATGACGCTGTTTACTGCGGCTTACCTTGCCGAGGTGATTCGCGGTGGATTGCAGGCACTGCCCAAAGGTCAAGTGGAGGCCGCTCACTCGCTGGGCATGACATACTGGCAAATTCAACGCATGATTGTTTTGCCACAAGCTTTGCGCTTGGTGGTACCGGCCATTGTGAACACCTTCATTGGTGCGTTCAAAGACACTTCTCTGGTCACCATTGTGAGTTTGTACGACCTGACGGGCGCTGTGCAATTGGCATTGGGCGATGCCGATTGGCGCAAGTTCTTCATTGAAGGTCAGCTGTTTGTAGCTGGCATTTATTTCATTGCATGCTTTGCCATGTCACGCTACAGCCAATGGCTGGAATCCCATCTGAATACTGGAACACGGAGACAGTGAAGTGAGTACCTCAAGTCCCATCATCGAATTTTCTAAAGTCAACAAATGGTTCGGAGAGTTCCACGTGTTGCGCGACATTGATTTGTCTGTGGCCAAAGGCGAGCGCATTGTGGTGTGCGGCCCCTCAGGTTCCGGCAAGAGCACTTTGATTCGCTGCATCAACCGCCTTGAAGAGCACCAATCTGGCGTTCTCAAAGTGGACGGCACAGAGCTCACGGACGATGTCAAATCGATTGAATCTGTGAGACGCCAAGTGGGCATGGTGTTTCAGCAATTCAATTTGTTTCCCCACCTGACCGTGCTGGAGAACCTCACATTGGCACCCATGTGGGTGGGCAACATGCCCAAGGCTGAAGCCGAAGAACGTGCCATGCAACAACTCAAGCGTGTGCGTATTTCAGAGCAAGCGCTGAAGTATCCCTTGCAATTGTCGGGCGGCCAACAACAACGCGTGGCCATTGCGCGCTCCTTGTGCCTCACCCCCAAAATCATGTTGTTTGATGAGCCCACTTCGGCGCTAGACCCCGAGATGATCAACGAGGTGTTGGACGTCATGGTGGAGTTGGCCAACCAAGGCATCACCATGATTTGCGTCACCCACGAAATGGGCTTTGCCCGCTCCGTGGCCGACCGCGTGATCTTCATGGACGAAGGGCAAATCGTGGAACAAAACACAGCCACAGAATTCTTTGCCAATCCGAAGAACGAACGCACACAAGACTTCTTGTCCAAGATTCTGGCGCACTGATGACCTCGAACTCAAAGCCCGCCGGCTGTGCTGGCGGGCTTTCTTTTTTAGACCCGCGTGGTGATGCACTGCCTCGGCCTCACGGCAATACCTATTGGCTGTGGGCAGGCCACGTGTTGGCCGGTGAACACCCCGCCAAAGAGGGTGAAGAACAGTTATCTGAAAAATTGCAACTTTTCGCACTGGCAGGCATCACACACTTCATTGACCTCACATCAACTGCCGACCCCGTCAAAACCTATCAACCCCTAGGCGGTGCTGTTCGAATCAACCACCCCATTACCGATTTTGGTGTGCCAAGCCCACTGCAAATGCAAGGCATTTTGCAAAGCATTCAATCTGCACTCAGCCAGGGCGGCAAGGTGTATGTGCATTGCAAAGGGGGCATTGGCAGAACAGGGACTGTGGCTGCCACATGGCTCACAGAACACGGCCTTGATAACGAGCAAGCCTTGGCGCTGCTGCTGCAAAAGTGGCAGGCCATGGACAAACGCTTTGAAGAGCCTCATACGCCAGAGACACAGGCGCAGCGAGCGTTTGTCAGAAATTGGCACAAGGCCAAACCCTCTAGTTAGATACTTTTCAATTCATTCTGAGTTCTCGTTGACCTGCATCAAACCAAGGCGCAGGTGCGGTTGATGCAAAGCAAACCAAACGGCGAGTGAAGGATTTCCAATGACTTAACGGTTAATTAAACCGTCGTATGAAGGAAATCAAATCATGAAAAAACTCGTTATTGTTGCTGCAGTTTGCACTCTTTTGTCTGGTGCCGCATTGGCCGATCAAGGCCCATGGATGGTTC
>CANFJC010000261.1 GCA_947447245.1 Comamonadaceae bacterium | reverse complement strand
CAATCGTACAATGATTTTATTCAGAGTGCAAAGTATTGGCATAAACAAATTACAGTAGATAGTTACTAACTTGAGTGCTCAATTTAAATTTCACAGATTAATCTTGTCTTTCAATGACTGTCTTTAAATAACATCTCAATATTTACGAAGATAGGAGAACTGCAATGAAGAAATTTTTACTTTTAATGTTAATGACAATCAGTGCCTCTGCAATGGCGCAAGGACACCATGGTGGAGGCTATTGGGCACGAGGCTACGGCGGTGGTTGGCAGTGGATGATTCCAACCCTTATTGGTGGTGCAATCGTTTATGAGGCAGCTCGTCAGCAGCCAGTGTATGTTCAGCAGCAACCCGTAATTATTCAGCAACAACAGCCTGTAGTGGTACAGCCTCAAAATCAATCTTGCAGCCCTTGGACTGAGACCCAGAATCCAGATGGCACCATTACACGCACCAGAACTTGCACTCAATAAGTTTCAGCATTAAGAATGGGCGTACTTGAATTTTGACCACCACTATCGGTTTGAACTGGTCATCTAGTGTCGTTTAACTCGACAGTTAGTGGTGGGTAGTGGATGGCGCAGGTGATAGCAGGCTTTGCCAAAGACTCAGGGGTCAGTAGTCGTCCTACTTTATTACTGGCTTTGTGCAGAAAATAACTGCTGGAATAGAAATAAAGAATGGGTAAAAGGCACCAAGTACAAACCATTCACCCCAAGAGTCATCATGTTTTTTTGCATACCAACCACAATAGAAGGCTGAGATGACTGCCGATGTGATCCAAAAAATGGTTGAATTGATGATTGAGTTAATGATACTTAAAAACATAAGTTTCTCCGGTTGTGATAATTGTTCTCAGAGCTAACTTCTCTGTAATTTCAATGTATCCACTATCGACAGCAAAGCTATACGTATTTGTACATCTATTTACTTTGGCATTGCCTTAATCTCGCTCGGTCTATCAACATTTTCAACAAGCGAAGTCTCGAAAACTTATAAGAAATACAATAAGCTGGTGAAAACAAAAAAAAACTTAGCCCCTGACCCAAAATTTAATTGGTGGGTCCTTTATTTCTTCACATTGATTTATGTGGCTATTGAGTTTGGTTTTAATTATCAAATGCTAGACCTTACGGTTGATTTTGCATCTGAGGATATTTTGTTGGGATTGGAGTTTTGGGGCAGGGTGATTTCGGGAGTTGGCTTAAGTCTTGTGTTGTATCGCTTAAGTTCTGGAATGAAAATTTTTAATAGCTTGCGCTATGTTTTATGTTTAATCGTGGGCATCGCTTTGATGTGGAATGTGCAAAAAATGCTCACCGATTACTTGGTAGAGCAAGCAAATTTAGAGGACAAAAAAATCTCCTTGCTCCTTGCTGTACTTGGCTCTAAAGCAGCCGACGGTTCCTTAGTAACACTAAGTGGTAATCCAATTGTGACTCAACCACTAGCAGAGCAAGATCGGAAAATTACTGCCTCCTTATTCTCTGCTATTGCACTGTATGCCCCTAATCGCAAAGAACAAATTGCAGCTTGGAATGGCGCTAGCCCTGAGCAAATTCAGTTACTTTTAGCCACCGATTACACTGATGCGCAACTCGCTAATGCCTACCGTAATTTAGTAATCCCACCCTTAACCCTTTGTATTTCCATTTTTTTTGCATTACTAAATCTTGCGCAATGGGCTGGCATGACAATAAGTATCTTCCAAAAACGCTCCCCTTCGATCATTCGCGTTTTTACCTCGCTAATCTTCATCGCACTCTTGCTTTTTAGTTTGTTGGGAGCAAGCCCCTTTGCTGACTCTCGTGCCTATCAAGAGGAGTTGAAAAAACCTCTTTATGAAAATGATTATTTCTTGGGAATTCTTACTACCGTCTCAGCTCACGCGGTCCCCAACTGGTATTTCTTATCCAAGGCTTGCAATCAGTATGTCTTGGGAGGGGTGCAATTAAAGCGGCCGTATTGATAATTATTCTGCGTCTAGTAAAAGCACACTTTAGATCATCGTCATTTAAAATTTATGGATTGCAAAAATCACATTTGCTGGGATCGGCAAATTGATTGGCGTTAATTTCGTTTTGATTTTCAAAGTTACAAGATTGGCATTGCCAAACTTCTGCTACAGGCAGCCGCGTCTTTTGGTTGCAAAAACTACAACGTAATCCAGGAATACGCTTTACTCGCCAGTAGCCGGGTGCACTGCAAACAGGGCATGTCGAGCATAATTTCTGAACAAGATCCTTGGCTGCATTCTTAATGATCTCCTGTCGGGTTGGATTGCAAAATGCGCGAAGATCGTTTTCTACAAAGACAATTCCATTCTGTGACAGTTTCTGAACTGAATAAAAGGTGTTGATCAGGTTTGCCTCATCGCTGATATCTTTGTAAATTTGGTGATGACCTTGATTTTCTGGCCTTAGCACGAGGTGATGCTCAGGAAATTTTGCCTCAGTTGCAAAGCCAAGTAACTCTTTGACTGTTGTAACTTCTCGATGAATGCTTTGCGCCGGTCCATTGGCAATGCCTGTTACTTCGATGCCTAGTTCATCATCGATCCATAACAATATTTCTGTGTTCCATGTGAAAAATCCAGCGTAAGGATCTGGGCCAAACGAGCCTTCACTTGCTATGCCAATGCCCAATCCTGTCAGTGACATGCCAATTCTTGCCTTGCGCCTAGCAGCTTCAAGTTGTGAGCCAGATCTGTCTACCTCGCGTGTGAAGGTTCCCAATTGATCGGTATCGTAAGCATCTGTGTGTAGCAAGTTGCAGCCTAAACCCGAATCAAATGCATCTTTTAACAAGTCTTGCTTGCCATGTTTGGTGAGGAGCACCACTTTGCGGCCTGCATAGGACAAATGTTGACGCTTAACCATGCCAGTTTCAACGCAAGATGGATTGGGCAATGCTGACATAAGCTGGTATGCCAAACAAAATGTTCAGTGGAAACGTAATGCCTAAACTGAGCCCAAAGTAAAGCGAAGGATTGGCCTCTGGAATCGCATAGCGCAAGACGGCTGGTACCACGATGTATGACGCGCTGGCTGATAGAACCATCAACAAAGCAGCGTCTGCCACCGGCATGGACAACGCCCATGCCACAGCTAACGCTAGTCCGGCGTGCACCACTGGCCCGAGTGATGCATAGGCTATGAGCACCGGCGTTGCTTTGCGAGCGTCCTGAAAGTTGCGTGCAACCATTAGGCCCATATCAAGCAGGAAGAAAGCCAGCATGCCCTTGAACAGATCGCCTGAGAAGGGTTGCATCATGTCCTTGCCAGACTCACCGCTGATAAAGCCCACGGCCATGGCGCCAAGTAGCAGTAAATGTGCTCCATCAGTAAAGGACTCGTGCAAGATTTTGCTGATTGATAAGCCTTGAGCTGTGGGCATAGGGAGCGTAGTAGCGCCTGAGCTGGATACCGAAACTGGCAAACTTGCAGTTTGACGCAAGGTATTGGCCAACAGAACAGCCATGATGATGGCAGGAGACTCCATCAGGACCATTGCCACTGCCATATGCCCGCCAAAGCTCAGCCCCGAACTCTCTAAGTACTGCATGGCTGTGACAAATGTGACTGCGCTGACCGATCCATACGAGGCCGATATGGCCGCAGCGTCATAGCGCGAGACTCGGTTCTTAAGAAATGCATAGCCGATGGTGGGGATCAGAAATGCCATGAGAATGGCGGCACCCAAGGTTAGAGCGATCTCGGAAGTCATGCCTGACTTGCCTAGAGCAAAGCCCCCTTTGAGGCCAAGTGCCATTAGCAGGTAAAGAGACAAAAACTTGGCAATCTGAGGTGGAATTTCCAGATTGGATCGAAGGGCACCGGCTAGGACGCCAAATGCGAAGAACAATATGGCTGGAT
>CANFJC010000260.1 GCA_947447245.1 Comamonadaceae bacterium | reverse complement strand
TTGGACATCGAGAAAGCCATTACCGAATTGGGCGTGGGCGAAGCCTTGGTCAGCTTTTTGGACGAGAAAGGCCGGCCTGGCATCACCCAACAAGCCTTTGTCATGATGCCCGGTAGTCAGTTAGGGCCCATCACACCCGAGCAGCGAAAAGCATTGCTTGACAACTCATTGGTCGCAGGCGTTTACGAAAAAACCATTGATCGTGAGTCTGCCTACGAAATATTAAAGGGTGCGCACCCAGCGGCTTCAAGTGAAGCTTCGCGAACGGGACCCGGTGGCAATGGCTCAAACGCCCCTGCTACAGCGGATCAACAAGGCAGCAATGCCCTTTTAGGCGGCCTAGGCGAGGTTTTATTTGGCAGTACAGGGCCAAGGGGTGCCAAACACGATGGCTTGGCCCAAGCCTTGGTGAAGTCAGCGGTTCGAACCATTGGCTCTAGCGTAGGCCGAGAAATTGTTCGAGGTGTTTTAGGCGGCATCTTGGGCGGCCGAAAACGCTAAGCGAAAAAAAGCCGGACGAATCCGGCTTTTTGGGTTTGACTCACCTTAATTGGTGGTCGCCTCTTCAGGCTCGTGTGGCTCAGACTTTGAGTTGCGGCCTTCTTTTTTAGGCGTGGGTTGAATGTCGAGCAAGACTTCGTCTTTGTCATCCAAGTCGACGCTCAAACGGCCGCCATCGATCAATCGACCAAACAACAATTCGTCGGCCAAAGCCTTGCGAATGGTGTCTTGAATCAAGCGCTGCATCGGTCTTGCGCCCATGAGCGGGTCGAAGCCTTTTTTGGCCAAGAACTTGCGCAAATTGTCGCTGAAAGTCACATCTACTTTTTTCTCGGTCAACTGGGTCTCCAGTTGCAACAAGAACTTGTCGACCACGCGCATGATGATTTGCTCGTCCAAGGCCTTGAAGCTGACCATGGCGTCCAAACGGTTGCGGAACTCCGGTGTGAACAAGCGCTTGATGTCGCCCATCTCATCACCCGCTTGACGCGGATTGGTAAAGCCAATGGTGGCCTTGTTCATGGTCTCGGCACCGGCATTGGTGGTCATGATGATGATCACATTGCGGAAGTCGGCTTTGCGGCCGTTGTTGTCCGTCAAGGTGCCATGGTCCATGACCTGCAGCAAGACATTGAAAATATCGGGATGCGCTTTTTCAATTTCATCGAGCAACAAAACGCAATGCGGCTTCTTGGTCACGGCCTCCGTCAGCAAGCCACCTTGGTCAAAGCCCACATAACCTGGAGGCGCACCAATGAGGCGACTGACCGCATGACGCTCCATGTACTCTGACATGTCAAAGCGAATAAGGTCGATGCCCATGATGTAGGCCAACTGCTTGGCAGCTTCGGTTTTGCCTACACCTGTAGGGCCACTGAACAGGAAAGAGCCAATGGGCTTATCGGTTTTACCCAAGCCAGAGCGCGCCATTTTGACTGCGGACGCCAAGACTTCAATGGCCTTGTCTTGACCAAACACCACACTCTTCAAATCGCGCTCAATGGTTTGCAATTTGCTGCGATCGTCGTTGGACACATTGGCTGGCGGAATGCGTGCAATCTTGGCCACGATGTCTTCCACTTCGGCTTTGCCGATGGTTTTCTTGCGCTTGGAAGGCGGCAAGATGCGTTGTGCCGCGCCGGCTTCGTCGATCACGTCAATGGCTTTGTCAGGCAAGTGGCGATCGTTGATGAATTTGGCAGACAACTCAGCGGCTGCTTGCAGAGCAGCATTGGCATATTTCACGCTGTGATGCTCTTCAAAGCGTGACTTCAAGCCTTTCAAAATGTCGACTGTTTCTGCCACAGTGGGCTCGACCACATCAACCTTTTGGAAACGGCGTGACAAGGCCGCATCTTTTTCGAAGATGCCGCGGTATTCGGTGAAGGTGGTGGCGCCAATGCATTTCAACTGACCACTTGAGAGCGCCGGCTTGAGCAGGTTGGACGCATCCAAGGTACCGCCAGAAGCAGCACCCGCGCCAATGAGGGTGTGAATCTCATCGATGAACAGCACCGCATGGGGCTTGTCTTTCAAAGCTTTCAAGACACCCTTCAAGCGTTGCTCAAAATCACCACGGTATTTGGTGCCCGCCAATAGCGCGCCCATGTCGAGTGAGAAAACAACGGCTTCTGCCAAAATTTCAGGCACGCTGCCTTGCGTGATGCGCCATGCCAAACCTTCAGCAATGGCCGTTTTACCCACGCCAGCCTCGCCCACCAACAATGGATTGTTTTTACGGCGACGACACAAAATTTGGATGGTGCGCTCGACTTCATATTCGCGGCCAATGAGTGGGTCAATCTTGCCCTCTTTTGCCAGCTGGTTCAGGTTCTGAGTGAACTGCTCTAAAGGCGATGCCTTCTCGTTACGTTCAGAGCTGCCGCTGCCCTCTTCACTTTCAGGCGCTGGTGCAGAATCGCTGCCCTTGGTGACTTCAGGTGGATCGCTTTTTCGAATACCGTGGGCGATGAAATTGACAACGTCCAAGCGCGTAATGCCTTGCTGGTGCAAGTAGTACACAGCGTGCGAATCTTTTTCACCAAAAATGGCGACCAAAACATTGGCGCCGGTGACTTCTTTTTTGCCGCTGCCGGTCGATTGAACGTGCATGATGGCGCGCTGAATCACACGCTGAAAACCCAATGTGGGTTGAGTGTCGACTTCTTCGGTTCCCGCCACTTGGGGCGTGTTGTCTTTGATGAAGGTGGACAGCGATTGACGCAAATCGTCGACTTGCGCTGAACACGCGCGCAACACTTCTGCTGCGCTGGGATTGTCTAGCAATGCCAACAGCAAATGCTCCACGGTAATGAACTCGTGACGCTGCTGACGCGCCTCAACGAAGGCCATGTGCAAACTGACTTCCAATTCTTGGGCAATCATGTGATTTCCTTCAATGCCTTGCGGAGGTTAAAAATATTAGGTTGGGTAGATTTGTTGGATTGCAACTGCTTTATGCCACATTCTTGCCGACTTTTCGTGAGATTCATGCCACAGGCTCGCTCACACACTGAAGTGGGTGTCCCGCCTGATTGGCTGCATCTAGCACTTGATCGACCTTTGTAGCGGCCACGTCACGGGAGAAAACCCCACAAACGCCCTTGCCATCCAAGTGAATTTTCAACATGATTTGCGTGGCGGCTTCTCGGTCTTTGTTAAAAAACTCTTGAAGCACCAAAACAACAAACTCCATGGGGGTGTAGTCGTCGTTCAGCATGACCACTTGGTACATCTGAGGCGGCCCGACTTTGGCAGGCCGTCTTTCTAAAACCACAGAATCGCTATTTCCGGGGGTACGAGCAGGCTCCCCAACCGATCCTGGCGGGTTTGGTGAATTTGGTTTCTTGGGTTTCTCTGTTGCCATGATTTCATTCTATAGAGGCTGAGCGGGGTTCTGCGCCGACCCCCTAAAAAGTCCTTATGCCGCAATGCAACAATTTTGCATCAGTCGGGTAAACCTTGAATTGACAACGTCAAAAACAGTGCTTTAAATGTCCTCTATAAATCAAACGGATGGAGACATGCATGCTCAACGGAACAGTGAAATGGTTCAATGACGCCAAGGGATTTGGATTTATTCAGCCCGATGGTGGTGGCCCAGACGCTTTTGCGCACTTTTCTGCCATCACCATGGAAGGCTTTAAAAGCCTCAAAGAAGGTGCCAGGGTCAGTTTTGAATTGACCGATGGCCCTAAGGGTCCGATGGCCATCAACATTCAGTCTGAGCAGGGTGCGTCGCCGGAAGTTAAACCTGAGACGCCTTGAGGCGCCAAGAAAAAAGCTCTGAAGAATCAATTCTTAAGAGCTTTTTTCTAACATCAATGGTCGGCGTGGCGGGATTCGAACTCGCGACCCCTTGCACCCCATGCAAGTGCGCTAC
>CANFJC010000259.1 GCA_947447245.1 Comamonadaceae bacterium | reverse complement strand
CCTTGAGCTCTACTTTGAGTTCAGGGGGAAAGCGTTTGGCGTAATCGTCCCACGCAGTTTGCGCCCAATCGGGGACGCGCTGCCCCACTGCCACAATAAGCAGCTTCATGAAACTCAGGCCTTAGGCTTGGCCTTGGCAAATGACTTGGCAGCTGGTTTGGCGCTGGACTTGGCCGCAGGTTTGCTGGCAACTTTGCCTGCAGGTTTTGCAGCAAGCTTGCTGCTTGATTTGGCAGGTACTTTGCCCACAGATTTAACAGTTGGTTTACCCGTCGGTTTGCCCGCTGTTTTAGGCGCAGGTTTGGCACTTGTTTTAGCTGGCGCTTTGCGCGTGGGTTTGAGCGCTTCCGAGCCCATGGGGCCAACAGGCACAGAATCACGCCGAGTGGGCGTGCGTCCCGCACTGACATTGGCCTTTTTCTTGGCAACAGGCTTGCGCACGGGTTCGGCAGGCTTGGGAGCGCCCAGTTTCAAACGCACAGGTTTGTCACCCCAAATCTCTTCAAGGTTGTAGTAAGTGCGAATGGTAGGCTGCATGACGTGAGCAACGACGCTGCCGCAATCGACAATGATCCACTCTCCGTTGTCTTCACCCTCAATGCGAGGTTTGGGATAGCCCGCTTCTTTCACCTTGTCGCGCACACTGGCGGCCAATGCTTTGGTTTGACGGTTGGAAGTACCCGAGGCGATGATGACCCGCTCAAAGAGGGCGGACATCTCTTCTGTATCGAACACCACAATTTCTTGTGCTTTCACATCTTCCAAGGCATCGACAACGACGCGCTGGAGTTTTTGGGTGTCTTTTTTGGCAGAGGTTTCGTTCATCGTGCAGGCTGGTAGAGGTGATGGCTTTGAATATACAGCGCAACGGTCGGCGGGACCAGTGCATCAATGGCTTGCCCTTGGGCCACCCGTGCTCGAACTTGGGTCGCACTGTGTGGCAAATTGGGCAATTTCAAGGCCTGAGTGGGGATGTCATGGCTGGGAGCGGCGGAGTCGGACAATTCAGACATCTCGCGATCAGCGACGCAAATTATAGCCCGCTGGGCAATTTCACCAATTTCATGCCATGTGGCCAAGGCTTTGCCCTGATCTTCCCCGATCAATAAAAAAAACTGCGCACCAGGAAACTGATCGCCAAAGCTTCGCAAAGTGTCGATGGTGTAACTGGGCCCCTGTCGATGCAACTCAATTTCATCGACCCTGGCCTGACTTAAATGGCTGAAAGCCAACCGGGCCATGGCAGCTCTGTGTTCGCCGCTACTTAGGTCTCTGGGTTTGTGCCAAGCGTTGCCAGTAGGGACCACGATCAGCTCGTCCAAATGAAATTGAGCGATGGCAGCTTCGGCCATGGCCACATGGGCTTTGTGCGGCGGATCAAATGCGCCGCCCAAAATGCCGATGTGTTGAGGCCTCAAACCCAATCCCTTGGTTTCAAAAATTGACGGGCCAATTGCGCTTCCGCCGAATCGGGCGCATCGACCCTGTTGTAGGACCAAGTCACCAGCGAAGGCATCGACAACAAAATCGATTCAGTGCGCCCGCCGGATTGCAAACCGAAATGCGTCCCCCGGTCCCAGACCAAATTGAATTCGACATACCGACCTCGGCGATAGAGTTGGAAATCTCTCTCGCGCTCGCCATAAGGCGTGTCTTTCCTGCGCATCACCAGGGGCATGTAGGCTTTCAAAAGCCCATTGCCCACGTCTTGCATCATGGCGAATCCTTTTTCAAAACCCAGTTCTGCAAAGTCATCGTAAAAAATACCGCCAACGCCGCGTGCTTCGTTGCGGTGCTTTAAAAAGAAATACTCATCACACCATTTTTTAAATCGGGGATGCAGGTCTGTGCCGTAAGGCTGAACAGCATCTTTGCAGGTTTGATGGAAGTGCACCGCATCTTCTTCAAAGCCGTAGTAAGGGGTCAGGTCCATGCCGCCACCAAACCAAGCCACAGGCGCTTTACCCTCAGGCTTTGCCACAATCATTCGAACATTCATGTGAACGGTGGGTACATAGGGGTTGCGTGGATGAAAGACCAGGGACAAGCCCATGGCTTCAAAAGGCGCTCCTGCCAATTCTGGGCGATGCTGCGTCGCTGAAGGCGGCAGCTTGGGGCCGGTCACATGCGAGAAGCCGCAGCCGGCTCTTTCAAACACGGGGCCACCTTCCAAAATTTGGGTGATGCCATCGCCTTGCAGCATCTCGCCTTCTGGCTTTTTCCAGGCATCGACCACAAAAGGCGTGCCATCCAAGTCATGCAATGAGCTGGTGATTTGCGCTTGAAGTTCGATGAGGTATTGCCGAACGCTATGGGCTTGGCTAACTTGCATGCTGTGTCTTTCTAAATATGCAATTTGTTGTCTATTGGCTGTTTTCTCTAGCAGGCAATGGCCTGATGGGGGCGACTTTGTCTTTGTGAAAACCTTCTACACCTTCGTACATTTTTCGAATGCGCGCGTAATCCAGTTCGACATCGCCAGAAAGTTTCAAGAAGCCCTCAAACTTCATCTGCTTTTTGGCGTAATCGAGGTGCACCACCGCCAATGGCAAATTGGCGCCTAGGGCCAATTGATAAAACCCACTGCGCCATCCTTCTGTGCGCTTGCGTGTCCCCTCGGGAGACAAACCTATCCACAAAAATTTATCTGCACGCTGATGCTCAGCAAATACCTCGACCATGGCACCAACGACACCGCGAGAAGACGACCGGTCAATGGGCACGCCTCCAATCCATCGAAGCCATGGACCGAACAAAGGAATTTTCAACAAGGAATCTTTGCACCAAAAAAACAAGGGCAAGCCCATGGTCCACTTGCACAACATGGCTGTGCAAAAATCCCAATTGCTGGTGTGCGGGTACACAATGGCCACACCTTGCAGCGTGGGCAGACCCTGAAAATCAACTCGCCAACCAATCAGTTTGAGCAGCCAAGCGGCCCAAACATGGCCCTTCATTTGATACGAATAGGGCCCGGGAATTAACGCCGATGCGGGTACTTTTTGTGCTTCGTTGGTGGTCACGATTTGATAGCCCTAAAACCAATATCCCTTCGATATTGCTGTCCATCAAAATGAATGCCCTTGGCCACTTCATAAGCTTTTTGTTGGGCTTGCTTCACCGAATCTGCCAGTACGGTGACGCACAAGACGCGACCACCTGAGCTGAGAGTTTCACCTTCCTTTGCGGTCGTTCCAGCATGGAACACCATGGCGTCCAACTCGTCCTTTGGCAATCCCGTGATGACATCACCCTTGCGTGGATTCGCAGGGTAGCCAGCGGCAGCCATCACGACGCCCAAAGCGACTCGCCTGTCCCACTCCAATTCAACCGTGTCCAATTTTTCGCTGGTAGCGGCCAACATCACATCCACCAAATCACTCTTCAAGCGCATCATGATGGGTTGGGTTTCTGGGTCGCCCATGCGGCAATTGAACTCCAATGTTGTGGGCTGGCCTTTTTCATCAATCATGAGGCCAGCGTACAAAAAACCGGTGTAGGGAATGCCGTCTTTTTCCATGCCTTTGATGGTGGGCATGATGACTTCGCGCATGGCGCGGGCGTGCACTTGAGCCGTCACCACAGGCGCGGGCGAGTAAGCGCCCATGCCACCTGTGTTGGGGCCTTCATCATGGTCCAACAAACGCTTGTGATCTTGGCTGGTGGCCAGAGCCACCACGTTTTTGCCATCACACATGACAATGAAGCTGGCCTCTTCGCCTTGTAAAAATTCTTCAATCACAACCCGGGGAACAGCCGCGCCATCTGCGCCAGCGTTGTGAACCACACCCAAACTGTTGTCTAGCAACATGAAGTCGATGGCTTCGTGAGCTTGCGCGGCCGTCATGGCCACCACCACACCCTTGCCTGCTGCTAAGCCATCTGCCTTCACAACAATG
>CANFJC010000258.1 GCA_947447245.1 Comamonadaceae bacterium | reverse complement strand
TCATGGGCAACTGGTCTGCGGCTATCATGGCCTCGTCATGGGTTGCGATGGCCACACCCTCAGCATGCCGGGTCACAAGGTCCGTGGATTTGAGCCGGTCAAAAGTTTTCCGGTCATTGAGCGCTACGGCTTTGTTTGGGTCTGGCCGGGCGATGCCTCCAAGGTAGACCCCCACAAAATACCCGTCTTTGAATGGTTTGAAAATCCAGCTTGGGCCTACGGAGGAGGGCAGTACCACATTGCGTGTGACTATCGCCTGATGATTGACAATCTGATGGACCTCACGCACGAAACCTATGTGCATGGCACCAGCATTGGTCAAACTGAAATTGACGAAACACCCAGTCGCACCATCACCGAGGGCAACTCGGTGATCACCAGCCGATTCATGGAGGGCATCAAGGCGCCCCCTTTTTGGCAAATGGCCATGCGAGCCCATGATTTACCCGACGATGCCAAGGTGGACCGTTGGCAAATCTGCCGTTTTTCACCGCCCAGCCATGTGATGATTGAAGTGGGTGTGGCCTTGGCGGGCAAAGGCGGCTACAACGCCGACCCCAAAGACAAAGCCTACAGCGTGGTGGTGGATTTCATCACGCCGGAAACAGATACCAGCATTCATTATTTCTGGGGCATGGTTCGACAATTCAAACCTCAAGATCAAGCCTTGACAGCGCGCATACGAGAAGGTCAGGGCAAAATTTTCAGCGAAGATTTGGAAATGCTCGAGAGACAGCAAAAAAATATTTCGGCGAACCCCGAACGCAAATTAAAAATTTTGTCCATTGATGCGGGCGGCGTGATGTCGCGCAGAGTGATCGATCGATTGTTGGCATTGGAAAAGGCAGCTTGATATGACTCAGAAATCTTTGTGGGGCAAATTGGCCTGTGTCACTTTGCTGTTCGTGTTTTCAAGCCATGCATTCAGCCAATCGGTTTATCCCAACAAGCCCCTCAAAATTGTGGTGCCCTTTGGTGCCGGTGGCGTGGCCGATCTCACTGCACGCACGGTGGCGCAAAAATTGGGTGAAAATTTGGGTCAAAGCATCGTCATTGAAAACAAGCCTGGCGCAGGGGGTGTCGTTGCCACAGACGCGGTGGCCAAAGCTGCGCCTGACGGTTACACCTTGCTCCTGATGTCCAATGCCACCGCTGTGAGCGCGGGCCTGTTCAAAACATTGCCCTACGATGCTGAAAAAGATTTGACGCCCCTGTCAGTATTGGGCACTTTTGACATTGCCATTGTGGTGCCCCAAGAATCTAAATTTGCCACGCTGCAAGACTTGCTTAACTTTGCCAAAACCAATCCCGGTAAGTTGAACATTGGCAGCATCAATGTGGGCAGCACTCAGCATCTGGCTGCTGAACTTTTCAAAGCCACTGCGGGCATCGATGCGCAAGTTGTCCCCTTCAATGGCACACCCGCTGTGCTCACTGCCTTGCGTGGTGGGCAGATTGATTTGGCGGTTGAAATCTTGGCGCCGGTGTTGCCTCAGATTAAAGGCCAAGCACTGCGTGCATTGGCTGTGACGGGCGATAAACGTTCGGCCGCATTGCCTCAAGTGCCTACAGCCAAAGAGGCGGGCGTCAAGAATTTGTATGCAGCTTCTTGGAATGCGCTGGCTGTGCCCTCCAAAACACCGCGCGACATTGTTCAAAAATTAAATCAAGAAATTCAAAGTTCTTTGAATTCAGCGGATGTTCGCAAAAAACTGTTGGACATGAATGTAGACCCGCAACCTGGAAGCTTGCAGCAGGCTGCAGATTTGTTAAGCAGTGAGACCAAGCGCTGGGGTGAAGTCATTCAACGTGCGGGCATTCCCAAACAATGAACGCTGCCTACTTGGCATTCATGAAAGCGCTTGATGTTTGATATTTTGGCCATCACCGCCCCCATTTATGTGGCGATTGTCTTGGGCTATGGCTTAACCCGTTGGGGGGTTTTCCAAAAATCAGACATGCGCGGCTTTGGCACCTTTGTGATCAAGGTTTCCTTGCCCGCCATGCTGTTCAACGCCCTGTCAAACACGCAAGTGAAAGATATTTTTCAGCCGACCTACTTGGCGGCCTATGCGCTGGCCTCTTTGGCCACTCTGGCCTTGGCTTTGCTGTGGTCCATGAAATTCAAAGGCGAGACTTTCAGTCTGAGCAGTTGTTATGCCATGGGCATGAGTTGCCCTAACAGTGGCTTTGTGGGCTATCCCGTTGTGTTGCTCAGCCTCGGCTCAATTGCTGGGGTTGTATTGGCCTTGAACATGATTGTCGAACTGTTCTTGATCATTCCCATCTTGATGGCTTGGGCTGACGCACAAGAAGGTAAAAACAGTGCAGTTCAAGTTGTATGGCAAACCTTCAACGGCATGCTCAAAAACACTTTGCTTTGGGGCATTGTTTTAGGGTTTCTCTTTTCTTGGTTTGAAATTCAACTGCCGCAAAGTCTGAGTCGAAGTGTCACTTTGTTTGCCCAAGCCAGCGGTGCTTTGTCCTTGTTTGTGATTGGTGGCAGTTTGGTCGGATTGTCGGTGAAGGGAATGGGGCCGCGTGTGTCTCAAATTGCTTTCGGTAAATTGATCCTGCACCCTTTGATCATGCTGGCTGTGTTGTTATGGGTTCTGCCCATTTCCGACCCCTTGATGCGCGCTGCGGCCATTCTCAGTTGCGCCATGCCCATGTTTGGCATCTACCCCATCTTGACGCAAAAGCATGGCCACGAAGGCCTCAGTGCGGCGGCCTTGTTGGTCACCACCATGGCATCTTTTTTCAGTCTGAATGGCTTGCTGTGGTTGCTTCAAACGCAAGCCATCTGAAACATCCAGACCTGCCATTCAGGCCTTAGGCAGACTCCAATAGGCGCAAAGCAGTTTCACGAATGAGGCTCAAGGTTGCTTGCTGAGTGAGCGTGCTGGGCCTTTGTGAACTGACCACGCAACTCAACTCAATGCTCAATTGCGGGTGTGAAATAGGCCGAGTTGAAAAGGCGGATGGGTTGATGGAGCGCGTCACGGCATTGCGCGACAAGATGGCGCAACCCGCACCATCAGCGACCAAATCGAGGATGGCTGTCACACCGTCGATTTCCAAGGCAATGTGAGGCCGCATGCCAAGGCCCGCCATTTCAGATTCCACATGCATTCGAATGGCGTTGGGACGGCTTGGTATAACCAGCGGAAGTTTTGAAACATCTTTCAATTCAATAGGCGGTGGGGGTGGGTCTTCCTGCAGACCCGGTGGACGTTTTTGAACCAACCACAACTCTTCTTGAACCAGGTGCGAAATTTCCAATCCCGATGTGGCCTTCATGTTGTACAGCAGGGCGATGTCTAACCTGCCGTTCAGCAGGCTATCTTGCATGGCCGTGGTCAAGCCTTCGCTGATCGACATCTGGGCTTCTGGCATTTTTTCTCTGAATGCGCGGGTGAGGGGCACAGTCAAAACCCTGGCCACACTGGGCGGAAGTCCTAAAGCGACACGGCCGTTCAGGCCGCTGCGAGCGCGGCCTAGTTCTTCGTGGGCGCGCTCTACTTGATGCAAGATGCCGCGCCCATGTTCTAAAAGCAACAGGCCGGCCTCGGTGGGGCTGGCACCACGCCCGTTGCGTTTGAGTAAATTTTGTCGCAACTCAACTTCCAAGAGCCTGATTTGGCGGCTTAGAGCAGGTTGTGCCACATTGAGGGCAACTGCGGCGCGGGTGAAGCTTCCCATTTCAGCCACGCGCACAAAATATTCAATTTGCTTGAGGTCCATTTAGGAATTTTGCCATAACGGGGTTTGGGTTATTTAAATTTGTTCTATCTGGTAGTGCTTGGCAGACCTAGTTCCAAGTCGCTTTAAATAGGAAAATTGGCAAATCTTATGTCTTAGACCCTTGGATTCAGACCATGAAAGCTTCTTCTCAAACTGCGGTC
>CANFJC010000257.1 GCA_947447245.1 Comamonadaceae bacterium | reverse complement strand
TACGGGTGTTCCTGCAATCGACGTGTCTGTGAAGACTTTGTATGCAACCGGCTATTTGCACAATCACGCGCGCATGTGGCTGGCCAGTTACATGGTGCATCTGCGCAAGGTGCATTGGCGAGTCGGTGCAAACTGGATGTATGGCCATTTGCTAGATGGCGATTTGGCGAGCAATCATTTGAGTTGGCAATGGGTGGCTGGCACGGGCAGTCACAAGCCTTATTTGTTTAACGCAGAAAATGTAGCGCGTTTCGCGCCTTCAGCTTGGCACAGTTCAGGCAGTGTGATTGACAGCACATATGAAAAGTTAGATCAGATTGCCAGAAGTGCTTCTACTGTGACTTCATCGTCACCTGCAGCTAAAAGTGATGGCATTGACGAGCCCTTTTTGTTCACACACCCTCCTGACTCCCTTCATCTTGGTGCACCCAACTTAGCTTCAGTCAGTGGTCGTGATGTTTGGCTGGTTCATCCATGGAGCCTAGGTGAGTTACCAAAGGATCTTTCAGCCAGTACCGTCATTGTGGGCGTCTACGTTGCAGAGTTTCACAGCGCTTGGCCTTGGAGCGAAAAGCGGTGGCAGTTTGTCAACAGCCGCATGTCTGAACTAACAACGGTGTGTTGGTTCGGAAGTACTTCTTCAATCGTTGCTGCCTTGAAAAGTGCTAGGCAGGTGAATGGGTTAAGCGAAGCTCATGTTTCTGGCTATCTACCTACACACCTTATGGGAGAAATAACACCCTGTTTATTTCCACAGATTGATCGGCGATGTGATTCTTTTGCCAAGTGGTGGAAGATTGTTTCTGCTGGTCAAAGCTTGGGTTAATGCGCAGGAACGTTGAGCAGCAAGGCCTAAGGCGGCTTCCTCATGCTAGAGTACCAGAAATCGTCAGCCGCCTTAGGCCTTGCTACTCAACTCATTGTCAGCGGAAAATTTCTGAACACCATCACTGCTGTTCGCAGTCTGTGTGAGGATGGGGTTGGTGGGTGGGTGACGATTTCTGGTACTCCAGCATGAGGAACCCACCCACCAACCCCATCCTCACACAGCGAGCTCAGCAAGACAAGACAAGCAAAAAAACCTACACAAGTCAAAACACGAGAGATTTGGTAAGCTTAACAAGCCATTTAACAATCTAGGATGGAGACAAATACAATGAACACGCCAAACACACACTCGACTTTGCACCGCCGCAGCGTGCTGACCGGCAGCGCCAGTGCATTGGCCATGATAGGCCTGGCCTCTTGGAGCCGTGGCAGTTTGGCACAAACTGCCGTAGCGCCCAAACCACTTCCCGCCTACGTGAGTTGGAAGGATGCAAGCAGCGTCATCGTGCACAGCGGCACCACCATCGAAACCAAACGCAGCGCATTTGGCACCAGCGTGATCACACCCGCTGAGCAACTTTATATTCGCAATAATTTACCAGCTCCAGACGCTGCCATCGTTGCAGATCGTGATGCTTGGGAAATCAATATTGAGGGGGTTCAAAACCCACGCAAATTAACTGTGCGTGATCTCAAATCGCTGGGCCTTGAAACAGTAGCCATGGTGCTGCAGTGTTCAGGCAATGGTCGCGGCTTTTTTCCCAGCAAACCCAGTGGTACGCCTTGGACTGTCGGTGCGGCAGGCTGCGTGGTGTGGAGTGGTGTTCCTGTCAAAGCGGTGGTTGATCTGTTGGGCGGCATGGCCAGCGGTGCGCGTTACATGACCGGAACGGGCGGTGAAAAACTGCCTGCAGGCATCGACCCTAAAAGCATCATGGTGGAACGCTCGGTACCCGTGGCAGCTATGGCTGACGCACTTTTGGCTTGGGAAATGAATGGCGCTCCAATCTCTTTAGCGCATGGTGGCCCGCTGAGACTGATCGTGCCAGGTTATACCGGCGTCAACAACATCAAGTACGTCAAACAGTTGGCATTTTCAGCCCAAGAAAGCGACGCAAAAATCATGTCGCATGGCTACCGAATGACGCCTGCAGGCGGCAAGAGTGATCCAAGTCAGCCATCGGTGCAAGAGATGACGGTCAAATCATGGATCAACTCCCCCAGTGCTGAAGATGGCCCCACCAGCGGGCAGATCAAGGCCGGGATGGTTCAAATTCAAGGCGTGGCTTTTGGCGGGCTCAATGCGGTCAAGGGCGTGGAAGTTTCTGTGGATGGCGGCAAAACCTGGCAAACAGCCAGACTGGTTGGACCCGATCTTGGAAAGTACGCATGGCGCCAGTTTGTGCTGCAGGCCCGACTGAGCCCTGGCAACTACACGATGGCCAGCCGCGCCACCGACATTGCCGGCAACGTACAGCCGGAAACCAGAGGTGAAAACCTAAGTGGTTACAACAACACCAGTTGGGCGGATCACGCAGTCAAAATCAATGTGGTTTGATTCGACTAAACATCCATTTGTAGAAAATTAACTGAAATGACTCTCTTTGCTTTAACGCTTTTGAAGCGAGCTTGCGGCAGACTAAAAACTTCATTGTTCACGCGTCTATCACCCATTTTGTTGACTGCAGGCTCGTTACTTGTTTTACCAGCCTATGGGGCAGATGAAGCTGCGCAAATGAAGCAAGGCAAGTCGCTTTTCACATCAGCCGCCCCTCCATGCGCGATCTGTCACACCTTGAAAGACGCTGGTTCTGAAGGTGCAGTAGGCCCCGTGCTAGACGAGATCAAACCGGACTCTGCACGGGTCGCCAAAGCACTGCTGAACGGTTTGGGCAATATGCCGTCCTACAAGGCGATATTGACGGAAGTGCAGATTGCTGCGCTTGCACGCTATGTTTCTAGAGCTTCGGGTGGAGAAAAAAATTAATGTCACATCATCCCCTTGATGTCTTTCACCAAAAGAAACAGATGAAACGGGTCTGAGGGGCTGGGTTCAAATTCCCAGTTAAGGTACCACTGCATGGCAGCAGCATCCTTTGCATGAACCAACAATGCGCGAATTCCAGCAATGTCCGCAGCTTGTGCTGTTCGAAGCAATGCGTCCTTGAGCAGCGCCTTGCCTAGTCCTTCACTTTGGTGCTGAAGGTCCACTGCCAGTCTAGCCAAGATCATCACAGGCACTGGATGTTTTGGAATGCCTTTGCTGATTCGAGTGGCAGCTTGCGAAACTGCCAACAGCTAAGCTGTAAAAACCAAGCACCGTTCCGGCATTGCAGGTCACATAGGTTTGTGAACTGTTAGCCTTTTGATTGACCAGCGCAAAGCGATGCAAGAACTGATTAAGCGCAATCTGACCACAGTCAAAGAATTCGACAACATCGCTAACGAGTAGCTTGCGAACTGGCTCGTATCGATTCGAGCTCAACCAAGCAACCCCTTTTGAGACAAAAGTTTTTTCAGTTTGGGCTTGGCTCTGACGGGTTGGTCGAGTGCTGTTTGAAATGCCGACCATTTCTCATCGCTCAGTTCAAATCGGGTGCGATCAGCCAGGGTTTGGTTGGCGGCATTAATGCCTGCATCCAGTAAAAATTCACTCACGTTTTTATGCGAGATGCGAGCCGCTTCTTGCAGCAAATGCTTTACAGGCAGACTGGCACGCACGTCGATGCGTTCGGATTTCGGATGGGAGGGGGCGGTCATGGAAGAACCATTGGGAATTGAAAAGTGAATCATATCGTCCGGACAATGTACTGACAAGCGTTAATTTAATGGGCTCGTTTATCGTACAAAGAAGAAGTGATCCAGGGTGTACAAGGACTTGCAAGGTTGGGAGAAGTTCTTGGCATTACGGGTTTGGTTTTTGCAGTTAGAGCGTTGAGCAGCAAGGCTAAGCTTGGGTTTATCCGAGGGAACGTTGAGTAGCAAGGCCTAAGGCGGCTTCCTCATGCTGGAGTACCAGAAATCGACAGCCGCCTTAGGCCTTGCTACTCAACTCATTGTCGGCGGAAAATTTCTGAACACCATCACTGCTGTTCGCAGTCTGTGTGAGGATGGGGTTGGTGGGTGGGTGACGATTTCTGGTACTCCAGCATGAGGAACCCACCCACCAACCCCATCCTCACACAGCGAG
>CANFJC010000256.1 GCA_947447245.1 Comamonadaceae bacterium | reverse complement strand
ATGAGCGTTCGTGTATCGCCAATATTGACCAAATGGCTCATGAAGCGAGCGGCTTCAATGAACTTCACGCCTTGCGCTAAACCACCCTTCACACCAAAAGCCAACAAGCCAGACGCGCCACGCATTTGCTTTTTGACCAGTGCATGTTGAGGGTGATCTGGCAAGCCTGGGTAATTCACCCAAGCAACCCGCGGATCATTTTGTAAAAACTGGGCCACAGCCAAAGCATTGCTGCAGTGCCTTTCCATGCGCAAGGGCAGGGTTTCAACCCCCTGCAAAATTTGCCAAGCACTCATGGGGCTGAGCGATGCCCCATAGACCCGCAGGCATTCCATCCGGCAGCGCATGGTGAAGCCAAAGTCACCAAAGGTTTCGTAAAACTTCACCCCGTGATAGCCAGCCGAGGGCTCGGTCATGCCAGGAAACTTGCCGTTGTCCCAAGGAAACTTGCCGCTTTCTACAATGACGCCGCCCAGGGTGGTGCCATGGCCCGCCAAATACTTGGTGGCTGAATGCACCACCACATCAGAGCCAAAGGCAATGGGATTGCACAGAAACGGACTGGGCACCGTGTTGTCAATGATCAGGGGCAAGCCATGTGCATGGGCGACATCTGCAATGGCTGCAATGTCCAAAACCAACATACTTGGATTGCCTAAGCTTTCGGCATAGATGGCGCGGGTATTGGGTTGAATGGCCGCCGCAAAGGCATCTGGATGGCTTGCGTCTACAAACGTGGTTTGGATGCCAAACTTGGCCAAGCTCACGGCCAGCAAAGTGACTGAGCCTCCATACAAGGCGCTGGCGGCCACCACATGATCGCCCGATTGCAAAATGGTCATGAGCGCCATGGATTCAGCAGCCATGCCCGATGCCGAGGCAAGGCCAGCTCTGCCGCCTTCTAGCGCAGCAACGCGTTCTTCCAGCACGGCAACGGTAGGGTTGCTGAGCCTGGAGTAAACATTGCCAAAGGTTTGGAGGTTGAACAAAGAAGCCGCATGGTCGGCGCTGTCAAAAACAAAGCTGCTGGTTTGATAGATGGGCAGGGCGCGTGCACCCGTGGCGGCATCGGGAATTTGGCCAGCATGAATGGCCAATGTTTCGGGACGAAAGTTGTGGTCGCTCATGCTTAGGCTCAATCTATGGGACGTTTTGCAGAGATGATGCCGGTGTTGACCCCTACCCAGTTGAGCCCACCAAAAATTCGAGCATGTTCAATTTTGACGCAGCGGTTGGTGACCGAATGCCTGCCTTGATTGAGAAACAAGGTACTGGCTTCACTGTTTTCCACCCCAAGCTGCTGCCACAAACAGGTGGCGCCAATTTGAAGCGCCTCTTGGGCAATGGGCAAGACGTCTTCGGTTTTGCGAAAAACGTCCACCAAATGGACGGGCTCAGGGATCTCTAACAGACTTGCGTAGCACTTTTGCCCAAGGATGTCTTCAGCCGGAAACTGGCCCTGACCTGCATAGCGTGGATTCACAGGGATGATTTTGTAACCATGCTCTTGCATGTACTTGGCTGCAAAATAGCTGGGCCGATTCCATTGAGCCGAGAGGCCTACAACCGCAATGGTTTTTGCAGATTTCAATATTTGCCTTAACTGAGGGATGTCGTTGTGCATTTTTGAAAGACCTTGAGCAATTAATGAGAGTTTTCCCTAGCTTTGTGGTGTGCCAACAATTTCAGGCACTATGTAGATTGTCGCTCTGACATCTTACCCGTATCATTTCTAAAAGCACACACATTAGGTCCAGCATGTTTGAACGGTTCACCAAAGCCAAATCACTTGAATCCGCCCAAAAAATTGCTCTGAGCTTGCTTTCAGAGAAGGGCGAAGCCAATGCACAAAGCATTGCTGCCAAGTTTGTAGAACAGTTCCAACTTTTGGACAAACCTGATCAGCTGAAATTTTTTGAATTTTTAGCCCATAAATTCAGTCCCGATCCCATCGATGTTTTGCAGGCAGCCCAACTGTATGCCGATAAATACGACGATGAAAGCTTAGTGGCACTGTTCAAAATAGTCGAACCTGCCAGGCAAGAATTGTTGCGCCGAATCAATCGCGCACCCAATGGCACGCAAACCATTGTTCGCATGCGGGAGCGTTTGCTAGAGCACACCAAAATCAAATCTGGTTTGAAGGCCGTCGATGCAGACATGCAGCATCTGTTGAATTCTTGGTTCAATCCAGGTTTTTTGGAGTTGCACGAAATCACATGGTCTTCGTCAGCCCTCTTGCTCGAAAAAATCATACAACACGAGTCTGTGCATGCCATCGATGGCTGGGATGATTTGCGGCGGCGCTTGCAACCCGATCGCCGCTGTTATGCCTTCTTTCATCCCCAGTTGCCTGGTGAGCCTTTGATTTTTGTGGAGGTGGCTTTGGTCGCCACCATTTCAAAAGAAGTCGGCCCATTGCTTGACAAGAAGTCTGAGTCCCTTGATGCCAAAAAATTCAAGACCGCTATTTTCTACTCGATCAGTAACTGCCAGCCCGGACTGCGCGGCGTATCGCTCGGCAATTTTTTGATCAAGCGCGTGGCCGAAAAAATTCTTCAAGAAATTCCGAGTGTCAAAACCTTTTGCACCTTGTCGCCCGTACCTGGATTTAACAAATGGTTAGATGCACTGCCTGGGTCTCCCGCATTGGAGGCCTTGGAGGACAAAAAAGGAAAAATTGCACAGTCATTGAAAGTTTTGATGAAAGAGGGGGAGTGGTCAAAACGCCTAAGCAAGGGTTGGACACCTGCATTGGCCAGAGCCGAAGAAAAATCGGCTCTCATGTATTTGTGCTTTATTTACCTGACTCAATTTGTACACAAGCCTTCTGGCGATTCTGTTGCCAAGTTTCATATGGCCAATGGGGCTAAATTGCACGATATCAATTGGGCCGCTGATCTGTCTAAAAAAGGTCTGGCGCAGTCCAGTGCCATGATGGTGAACTACTTGTACGAATTGAGTGCAGTGGAAGACAACCATGAAAAATTTGTCAAAAAAGAAGTGGTCTTCAGCAGAAGCTTGAGCTCACTTTGACCACATGACTCGTTAGATAATGTGGGCATGTCCCAAATAAAGACGCAGTCGCCTGCCATTGTTCTTTGCACGCTCAATGCAAAGTACATTCACGCCTCTTTAGGACTTCGTTACCTCATGGCCAACATGGCGCGCCATGGCAGCCCCAAATTGGCGGCACTGACGGCATTGACCGAATTTACTTTGGCAAAACCCATGCAGAACATGGTGCATGAACTGCTGAGTCAACTGGGGCCTGAATTGCCAGGTCGGCCCCAAATCATTGGCTTTGGGGTGTACATCTGGAATGTGATTCAAACCACTGAACTTGTCAGAGCCCTTAAAGCGCAGCGACCTAGGGTGATTGTCGTATTAGGTGGACCCGAAGTGAGCCATGAAACTGACTCTCAAGAAATTGTGCACTTGTCAGACCACGTGATTTCAGGTTGGGGTGATGTGAGTTTTCCGAAATTGTGTCTTGCATTGCTGCAGGGCCCCAAGCCATTGATGAAAATCATTCAAGGCGAGCAGCCACCCTTGAGTGACATTGAATTGCCTTACCGTGAATTCTCTGATGCCGATTTGGCCAACAGGGTGCTTTATGTAGAGGCCTCTAGAGGATGTCCGTTTAAATGTGAATTTTGTTTGAGTTCTTTAGACAAAACGGCATGGGCATTTGACTTGAATCCGTTTCTACAAGAGTTGGACATTTTGTTCAATCGGGGCGCTAGAAATTTCAAGTTTGTCGATCGCACATTCAACTTGAAAATTGAAGCTTCTGCGCAAATTTTGCAGTTCTTTCTTGATCGACTTCCAACTGATTCTGCTCAGGGATTGCTGGTTCATTTCGAGGTCATTCCAGACCACTTGCCAGATCGCTTGAAAGAGTTGATCTCTCAGTTTCCTCCAGGGGTGTTGCAGTTTGAGGTGGGCATCCAAAGCTTCAACGAAGAGGTTCAGCAGCGCATATCTCGGCGACAAGACAATGCCAAAACAGAGGCTAATTTACGTTGGCTTCTGACGGAATCCAATGCTCATTT